>NZ_JBXWMT010000005.1:0-229030 GCF_059609985.1 Ruegeria sp. YTSA219 | reverse complement strand
GGATCAATTGCTTAACGTCTTCACCTCGTCAGGCTCATAACCTGAAAGCCAAAGGTTCAAACCCTACTCCCGCAACCAGCGATATTTGCTAAACCGCCCGTCAGACCTACAAACAGCCCACCGGACTCTTTGCTGCACGATCTCACTTCGTGAGGCCCCTGGTGTTGAAAAAGGCAAGGGATAACATGATCCTGTGTTAGGTCTGCTAGGTGCCAAGGGATTGCAAGGTCTGAAACACCGGGTGGAAGAGCTGAAATTGATTTAGACATTCTTCCCTAAGACCTGCCTGGGTTACGGTGGGTTGGGCGGTAAGATCTGTCCAAACGGTAAGCCCCTTGCGGCGCAGAAGGTCCAGATGAGGGTGATCACTCGAATAGCCTGACGGTCCACGCTTCAACTCGGGTTCGCTGATCCTGACATTCCTGGCCGTAAGATCATTGATAATTGCCATGAGGTCATCGCCCGCTGGTCCTGCTATGCCGGTCCGGTACTTCTCTAGGGCTGCTTTTTCATATTGGAAGACGCCGCACCCAAGGGACAGGCAATCCGGGGACAGCCCGAAATGCCAAAGCGGGGGCTGATCTCCGCAATCGCCGGGTATGAAAGACATGCGCAGATGAGGATTATAGGGTGTCTTGTCGTTTGAGAACCGCACGTCTCGATGAATACGATAGATCTTGACTGAATGGGGCATGTGCGTCATCTCGGCCAGCGCCTGTGACATCTGGGCCGCAAATTGTTCTGCGGGCTGTTTGATCGCGGCCTCATAGATCTGTTTGTTGGCGTGAAACCACTCGCGTCGGTTATTGGCTCGCAGTTCAGAAAGAAACTGAAGGGCCTCGGGCGAAAAGCAGCGGAACTGATCCATCATCTTCTCCTGATATTCAACTTTTCGGCGGCAGGCTGGCGGCGTGCGCCAAGCACAGGCTCAGCCAGTCACCCAGCGCAGCCGGATCGCAGTCGACCTCGTCTACAACGACAAACCCACCGAGTTTTCGCTTTCCGTGGACAATCGGGTTTGCAAACGGATTAGAAAGCGCCTCGGTCTCTTTGGCCTTGCCGACACGGAACATGAACCGTCCAAACCCGTCTTTGTCGCGGCGCGCGCCGCACAACATATTGCCGTTCAGAAAAAAGCAGGTGCCACCCATCATCCGCATTTCGGAAATTCCAATATGCGCCTCGAGGGCGAGGCGCATACGTTGATTCAGGTGTTCATCATTTGGCATCAGACTGATCCCGCCAACTGCCAAAGAATTGACAGGGACAAGACGAGCATCACCAATGTTGTCAGTGCGGCACCGATCACCCGACCTTTGCCGTCGGGGGTGGAACGCAGGCTGACATAGTGTACGGCGCGGGCCACCAACAGCACAAGACCGCATCCGCCGACCAGCCAGTCTGAGGCACCGGCAATTTCCGCCCCCGCCAAAGCCAGCAGCGCCAGAGGAACATATTCAGTAAAGTTCCCATGTGCCCGAATCCGCCGCAGCAGTTCGTCGTCATCCCCGTGCAGCAGTAAAATTCCGGTCTGGGATCGTCTGATGCCTACAAGAATTCCCATCGGAATACTCATAAGCACAAAGATTGCTGTCACAAGCAGAGCGATTTGCGGTGTGTGTTCCATGGGAATTCTCCTGTCTGCCCAAGATTAAGACGCCATGCTTTCATAAGTAATCAACGCAAACCGAGCGCCTTGTGGGTCGTTCAGAGTGGCCATCCGGCCGACCCCGGGCATATCTATGGCGGGTTGCAAGACTGAGGCTCCCTGTGCAACTGCGGCTGCTAGGCTGTTATCGACATCAGCAACCGTAAAATAGATCGTCCAGTTGCCATCCGTCTCGGGCATGGGCGAGAACCCTCCGATTGGCGTTTCACCAACCACCGCGGCGGCATAGCTTGACCCGTCCTGCATCGGCATCTCGTTAATGTTCCAGCCCAGCACATTTTTGTAGAATTGCTTGGCCTTGGTCTGGTCTGGCCCGGAATGCCCGATCCAGCCCGAGTTTCCAACGGTGGTCATGTCCAGAATGCTCATCTCTATCTCCCTTTGATTGCCCGCTGCATGCGGGATTGAACAAAGGACGCGTGAGGATCGGCCTTTCCTACAACTGGTTCAAATCTTTTTCACAGGCGGCGATTTCTTTCAGGACCGCCACACGTTCCGGTCCCGTCGGACCAAGGTTCAATACGCGGTTAAGGGACTGGATCGCGGCGGGAAGATCGCCGATCTCTCGCAACATTGCCGCGCGCAAGGCATGGAACCAGCGATAAGACGCCAGATCATTCGCCACGGTATCCAACGCAACAAGCGTGCGGCGTGGGCCATGAACCCTGGACCCGGCGGCGATCTGGTTCAGGCGGATGACAGGTGAGGGCTGGAGGCGATAGAGCGCGGCATAATGCGCCTCGATCAGAGACCAGTCGGTATCTTTTGTCGATTGGGCATGCGCATGAACGGCGGCGATTGCGGCCTGAATACCGTAAACACCAACTTGGTTCAGCCGTTCGGCCTTTTGCATCAGGGCTGTCGCTTCGGCGATGTTGGCCTTGTCCCAAAGGGCCCTGTCCTGATCTTCCAGGGCTACAAGATCACCTTGATCGTCTAGCCGTGCTTCACGACGGGCATGTTGCAGAAGCAACAGGGCCAGCAGTGAAATCTGCTCGGCCATCGTCGGGAACAAGGCAACCAGCAGCTGGGCCAGACGTATCGCCTCATCGCATAGTTTGAGCCGGATTTGCACCGGGCCACCCGAGGTTGACCAGCCTTCGTTGAACATCAGGTAGATCATCAAAGACACTTCGCCCAAACGCGCAGCCCGCTCCTGTGGCGTGGGTGTTTCAAAAGCGACAGAACTTCCTGCGATCCTTTTCTTGGCGCGGGTAATTCGCTGTTCCATTGCCTTTGTACTGACAAGGAAACCACGGGCGATTTCTTCCACACGCAACCCGGCAACAATTTTTAGGGCCAGCGCAATCTGGTCTTGCCGGCTTAGGTCCGGGTGACAACAGATGAACAGCAGGCGCAGAACATCGTCGCGCAGCTCGTCCGGATCTGGTGCGTCATCAGCCATGGAATGAAATTCTTCCCTGTGGCGGGTCAGGATTGCGCTGCGGCGTTGGGATTTGCGCAAACCATCCAGCCCGGCATTACGGGCGGTGGTCAAAAGCCAAGCTAGCGGATCGCGCGGCGCGCCTTGTTTGCGCCATACGGTCAGGGCCTTTAGACAGGCTTCGGCAAATGCATCTTCGGCAAGGTCGATGTCCCGGAAATACCGCGTCAGGGCCGCGATGGCCTGCGGGCGTTGCTGCAAGAACGTGGCCTCTAGCCAATCCGACACGCGGTCAATCCAAGGTCATCGACCCGCCTGCCCAGGCGGCGGGGCGGACCTCAAGCCGGGCAACAGGTGACGAGATCATTCGCGCATGTTCAAGCGCCTCATCCAGATCGTTGAACTCGGCCAGATATAAGCCCAGAAAACTTTCTTTCGTCTCAGCGAACGGGCCGTCGACGATCATAGGTTGCAGAGTCTCGGCAGCCGCGGGTTCGACTGTGACAGCCGTAGTCGGGGGCATCAGTTTGACGGACAGGAAATCCCCGCGCTGCCTGAGGGCATTCTGTAGCACCGTATGTCCAGCCATGACATCGTCCTGACGGTCCTGTGGCAACGCTTCGAACACACCCGCCTGACCATAGATCGAGATTGCATAGATCATTTTTACCTCCGCGATGTTGGTTTCATCCTGCTAGGACGCGCGAGGCTTTGCAAATCCGACACTCATTTCACCGATCTGCACAGTTTCTGCAGATCTTCTGCACCCGAGCTTCCCGACCTTTGGGTCAAACCAGTCCCTTAAAACACAAGAGGGAAGAAATGGCGCAGCAACTTATAATATCTGGAGTTCCGAATTCTGTGGCGCTGGACGCTTGGTGGCTGTCGGAAGAGACGGTGATTTCAGGCACCAAGGGCCCGCCGGGTTCAACCCCGGGGTTTGCCACCGATGGTCGCGCATGGCGCGTGATCGGGTTTATCTTGCTGGTCGCGCTGGCGGATTACCTGTTCTGGGGGCATCAGGCGGGTGTGTCTCTAGCGGTCTTTGCTGTGGCGGTCTTTTTGTGCGGCCTGCCCGCGGATCGGTCTGGCAAAGGGGTGCTTATGCCCGCAACGGTTTTGGTGCTGAGTGTTTTGCCGGTCGTGGATTTCGTTCAACCATTATCGGTCGCGTTTCTTTTGTCCGGGCTCGTCGTTGCGATTGTCTGGGTCAGGCACCCGAAAGGCCAGGTTCTGGAACTGCTTTTGCTGGCGCTGGGGTTTCTGACTGATCTTCCAAAGAACTGGCTTGGCCCGGTCCGCGCGATACCCGGCCTGAAAACCACGATTGTCAGCGATGCCGGAGGCGGCTGGAAGCGGGTTCGGCAGTTCCTGCGCAACTGGAGTCTGCCGATTGGCGGGACGATGGTTTTTGTTACCCTGCTGGCCGAGGCGAACCCGGTATTCCAATCCCTTGTCACCCCGGATATCGCTTTCGGTCAACTGCTGCAGCGCGCCATGTTCTGGGGAGGGATTGCGCTGATCATCTGGCCGTTTGTTGACAATCACCCGCTTCGCGGACTGAACCCGCGACAATTCGCAGGCCCTCAGACGATCCCCGGCCTCAACGGTGGTTCGGTCCTGCGGGCGCTCTGGGTGTTCAATGCACTGATTGGTGTTCAGACAGTGCTGGACCTTTCGATTCTGCTGGGCGGGGCCTCATTGCCCGAGGGGATGAGCTATGCATCCTATGCCCATCGCGGCGCATATCCGTTGCTGGTAACGGCGCTGCTGGCCGGTGCATTCGCCCTGGCAGCGCGGCCGTTTCTGGATGAAAATCGGGTGCTGAAACCGCTGATGGTGTTGTGGCTGGCACAAAATGTGGCTCTGTGCGGTGCGGCGTTGATGCGTCTGGATTTATATGTCGGCACCTATGGCCTGACCTACCTGCGTATCTATGCGCAGATCTGGATGGGTCTTGTTGCGGCAGGTCTGGCGCTGGTTGGGTGGCAAATAGCGTTCAGGAAATCCAATAGTTGGTTGATCGCGCGAACCGGCATTCTGAGCATACTGGTCCTCTATTGCGCCAGTTTTGTGAATTTTGCCCATGTGATCGCGACCCGAAACCTGAAACTGCCCGAACCGGACTATGCCTATCTGTGTTCGTTGGGGCCCATGACCGGGATGCATAACAGCTACGGGTATCCGAATTCGCTGTGCTATTTTGAAGCCGACCCGATCAACAGCTGGCAGGAATGGGGCTTTCGAAAGTGGCGCCTGTCCCGCTATGGTGCCGATCTGAGCAGTATCGGTCCGGGTATATGAATATCTTAGTTGTCGATGATGATCCGCGGTTGCGTGAAGTTGTGCGTCTGGGGCTGGAACGCGCTGGCTACAGCGTTTCGACCGCCGCCAACGGTCAGGAAGCCGTAATCAGCACGTTTCGCGACGAACCGGACCTGATCGTTCTGGATGTTGGCCTGCCCGAACTGGATGGCTTTGCCGTATGTCAGAAAATTCGAACCCGTTCGGACGTCCCGATCCTGTTCCTGACCGCCCGCGATGATGAGGTCGACCGAATTCTGGGGCTGGAACTTGGGGCCGATGACTACGTGACCAAGCCTTTTAGCCCGCGCGAACTGGTGACGCGGGTCAAGGTGATCCTAAGGCGCACCAATCGCATTGTGGCGGCGCCGGGAAATCTGCGGCACGGCCCCTTGACCTTGGACCGGACCGCAAGACTCTGTGCTTGCCACGACACGGAAATTGCCCTGACCGGGACTGAGTTTCAGATCATGGTGATGTTGATGGAAACACCGGGCCGTCTTGTTCCCCGCACGGCCCTGATTGCCGAGATTTGGGGCGCGCGCAGCCAGGTCTCGGACAGGACCTTGGACAGCCACCTGCGGAACCTGCGGAACAAACTGGCAGAGGTTGGTTTGCCCGACGCGGTGGAAACCGTGCATGGACAGGGCATCCGGATGCGGAGGCTGGGGTGACCCGGCACTGGCGGCCTTCATTGGCATTTGTGCTGGGCGGTGCGCTGGTCGGGACATTGGGTCTGTCATTCGCGGGTCTGGTGGCTCTGCGTTATCTGGGGCCAGAATTCGGATTTCGGAACTCTGCTTTGGTTCTGGGCGGGGTGATCTTTCTGGCTACGTCGGGGCTGGGTTGGTTGCTGGTGCGCCTACTGCTTCGCCCGATCAAAGCCCTGCAGGCCTATGCCGGGGCGCAAGAGGCGGGTACCCAGGCGGCCTCAATCCAGCATTTCGGCACCAAAGAGCTTCACCAGACCGCAACTCAGGTCGTCACCATGGCCGAGGCGCTGCGTGACCGTGAGGCGACCATCCGGTCTTATACCGATCACGTCACGCATGAGTTAAAATCGCCGGTAACCGCAATCCGCGCGGCGGTTGAGATGCTACAGGACACCCCAGATGGCAGCGATGACTCCAAAGCCCTAATCGCGCAGATCGACGGCGCGCGTCAGCAGATCGAAACCCAGCTTGCAGCACTTCGGGATGCCGCCCGCGCGCGCGAGGCCCGATATGTCGGGGCAAGCACCCTGCGCGATGCGTTGCCTGGGGCGCCTCCGCTTGAGCTAAACCTGTCCGGGGCGGATGATATCGCATTCCCGATTTCGGCCGAGGGGTTGCGGATCGTTCTGGGCCATATTCTGCAAAACGCCAAAGATCATGGGGCCAGCGCGGTGGATCTGCGTTCCGAAGAAGCTGGAAATGCGGTTATTTTGACCGTGTCCGACAATGGGGTGGGGATTTCGCCCGGTAACGTCGACCGCGTGTTCGATCCATTCTTTACCACCCGCCGGGAAAGCGGCGGGACGGGTATGGGTCTGGCTATTGTCCGTAACATCCTGTCTGCGCATCGCGGTGAAATCGAAAACCTGCCCGCCCCATGTGGCGCGTGCTTTGAATTGCGGTTCTTCAGGTTCTAATCGGGGCCATAGGTCATTCGTGTATTGGCCCCGAATGTTTGACAGAATTGATCACTGTTGGGCAGGCAGTGGAAGGCAACCGGGCAGGCCCGCAGGCAGGACCAGCCGTGCCCCTTGCCGGTAAAGCGATTGGGCGAACCCGCTGCTATCCGATGTGACCGTGACACTGACTTGCGAAGAGTCGATGACCGCCACATCATCCGCTAGATTTCGCATCAACCCCTCTGAGGGAAAGACCACGACATAGGCAGGGGCCTCGTCCGTTATCAATGCGACGACCACCAGAACCGACAGCCATCCAAGCACCATAAGGGGGATGGCTGTCAGGAGTGATCTAATAGTCATGGATATGCTCAAGCGTCAGGCCGTCCCCCTGGATCTGGCGCAGACGCTGCGAGAGGTCCGGAACCTTGACCAGTATCAGATGACGATAGTCCCCGAACCCTTGTCGTTGGGCGCTGAAGATTGCATCCGGCGCAGTTGGTTGATCCGACAGGGCGGTGAACAGAATGTCGTCATTGCCGGCGATCTCGACAATCTCGACCCCCGCGCTGGCCATTTCCGCCATTAGGTTGGTCAGGGTGCGGTAGCGCGGCGTTTCGATCTCAACTCCGTTTGGGCCTTCAGAGATAACCTTCACGCCGGGATAGGCAGACAGGCTGTCCGCACTGGCGCCGGTGATGATCATCCTCAGCGTCAGCTCATCAGCGCCGACCTGCGCAACCGCCTGTTCGATCACGCCCGCATAGGCCTGTTTTGCACCGTATTCCAGACCCAGCGCAATCGCCCTCTCGCTGTCGCGCAGGCTGCCGCTGTTTTGTTCGACCAGGCTCTGGGCGTCGTCGGCGAAGGGCCATTTATACCACGGAACCTGTTGTAGGAACGCGGCATATGCGGCGGCCTGCTGTGCCGACAAATCATCCAGAGGTGCCCGCTGTGGGCCCCGCAAGGCAGAGGCCAGCCGACCGAGGGTTTCCTCATAGGCAGCCTTCAGCGCCAGCTCGGCGGAAAAGCTGGCACCGATCACATAGACCATCTGTTTGGTGGCCCCATCAACCTGACCGAGCGCGGAGGCGTTCCGGTTCAGGTCGCAAAGTGACCCCCAAAACCCGGTGATACTGCTCCAGAACCCGTAATCATGGGGGTCCTGAGTGCGCAGAACCTCGGCGTAATCCTCGTATGCGTGGACAATGTGCCACTCGGGATAAGTCATCAGCGTGCGGGTCTCGGCCCGGTGATGTGCCGGGTCGATCAGGGCGGTATAAGCCGGGGGCTGACCCGTACCACGGCAGCTTGTTTCCACATAGAGGATCGGAGCGGCCAGCGCGATCCCGGCAAGGATCAGCGCCAGAACCAGCCGCTTGGTCCAGCGAAACAGGAACCTCATGCGGTTTGCCTCAGGTCCCGCAGCCCGGCCCAGGCGGCAATCCCGCCAAGCGCCAGATGCGGAAAGTTGGCAAACAGCCGGGGCAGGGACAATTCCGGCCCGGCCGATGGGTTTGTAAAGATACCCAGATCAAGATAGCCATAACCGGTGAAAAACCCGAACACGCCGTCCCCCAGATAAGCCAGCCCGAACAGGATCAGAAAGCTGCGAGCCGCGCGGTGTGACATCAGCCCGGCGATCAGCGCCCAAAGGGCCGAGGCCACATGCAGCGCATCGTCATAGATATCCAGCGCAAAGATGCCAAAGGCCAGACCATCCTGATCCGTCAGGCCGGGAACATAGTTCAGCGATGCCGCGATCATCAGCGAGACAAAGTAAACCAGACAGAGTTTTTGAAGGTTGCTCATAGACGCCCCAGATAGCTGTCCCAAAGGTTGTTCCGCAGAACCAGTTGCGGATCAAGCTCTCGTTTTGCCTGCGCAAACCCTTCCGCATTGGGGTAGGCTGCAGTCAGTTGATCCAGTGTCGCATGTGGCCTGTACGGCAGGTAATAGGTTCCGCCAATCGCCACGATCCCGTCGATCAGCGCCCGGGTCATCCGCGCCATGTCGGCTTCGCCGCGTTCGGTCAGCTCCTGACTGAACGACATGACAGCGGCGATCCGCGGTTCGCTTGCATAGGACAGAACGGCCTGATCGTCCTGTGCGACATAGCGCAGCGTTACGTTCAGAAACTCTTGATACGAGGCCGGAATTACCGCGCGACACACTGATAAGAAATCGTCGAACGCATCGAACCCCACGAAATACTCGTGCAGGATGTCGGTCCGGTCCGGGTTGCGGTCGTCCAGAGTCACAACCGGTTCGTTGATCAAAGTGGTCCGCGTCGCCTCACCCGAACCCAGCGCTGGGCCCAGCCGTGTTTCATTCCACCAACGGAAGGATTTGAAGGGCTCGCTGCCCAGTTGAGCCCGGTACAGACGGCTGGCCGCATGCGACATCCACCCCGACCCGGACGCTGGTGGCAGGTCCGACTGGTCCGAGCCTTCGCGATATGTCACTAATAGCGCTTTCTCGAAAAACGTATCGCGTTCAACATTCAGGCGGCCATAGGCCATTGTGACCGCCGGGTCGTCAATCGCCGCACGAAAGGCCGAGGCAAACGCTCCTGCTTCCAGAATGTCGAAACCCGGCGTCAGGCGTGAATTTGGAACCATCTCGACCTCAAGGTCCACGATCACGCCGATCAACCCGTACCCGCCCATCGCCAGATTGAACAGCTCGGTGTTCTCGGTGGGCGAACAGGTCACCAACTCACCCGAGGGCAGGATCATGCGCAACGATCGGACCGTCGCCCCCATCGGGCCAAAGGGAACCGGCCAGCCATGTGCATTGACCGAATAAG
This sequence comes from Ruegeria sp. YTSA219, assembly GCF_059609985.1. Lineage (NCBI taxonomy): Bacteria > Pseudomonadati > Pseudomonadota > Alphaproteobacteria > Rhodobacterales > Roseobacteraceae > Ruegeria > Ruegeria sp. YTSA219. Next base: position 219,252 of record NZ_JBXWMT010000005.1, on the reverse strand, counting down.
TGGCGGCGACACCGAAATCATTATTTGACTGCATGACTTTGGGGGACCAGCCTGCGGGATCAAGCGCTGAGATGACCTGTGACCAGCGGGCTCCGGCATGGGCCAGATAGGTCCCGGCTGAACCGTCGATCTGAACCGATCCATTGTCAAAGGTAATCGCTGTGCCGTTGCGGGGAATGGCTTGCCCACCCATGGAATGCCGCGCGGCCCCAATGTTGACCGGGCGTCCTTCTGATCTGGCCTCCGAAAGCTCTTGCCGGATGGCGGCGATCAGCGTGTCTCCGGGGTCATCGCTGAGCACCAGATGTTTGTGGATCGGTGTCGGTGACAGTCCGCTGGCGTCATTCATCACTTTGTCGCCGGTTTCCGCAAATGTCCTTCTTGTGCCTTCATAGACAGGAAGGTCCGGTCCCAGCCACCGTGACGCAACCCATCCTGCCAACCCTCCGCCGGCAAACAAGGCCGCCCTTCTGGTAAATGTTTTCATCTTTCGATTTCTCCCGAAGTTAACTGGGACATCTGATCAAGAATGATTTTAAGCGCAGTTTGAAATTTCTGCGGGCCTCAATCCGGGGTATGTGCCTGACCCCTGCCAAGGTGTCCATTTGGGCATCGGGTCGAAGAATGTGCAAGTCCAAGGCCTGCTGTACCAGCGCAAAGGTGTCCTAGTTGCCCCGGATCAGGCCGACGGGTACCTGCAGCATGGCGATGCGCCATGTTCAGCAGATTCGGGCAAGGTCCAAGGACCAGTTTTTTGACCGCAAGTGGCTCGAAACTTGACTTCATTCCCGGAATGTTCAACCGGAAGGCATGTTTTGAAAACTGCGGAAATCCGTACTTGTAAGACAGTCAGCGGCCACAGCTTGGCGTAAGCTTTCCGCTACGTAAGTTCATGCGCGCACGGCAGATTTGCGTCGGGGCATCCGCCAAACTGCCGTTTTTATGCTCAATCAGGTGTTGCAACTGTAACGATGATCTGGATGATCAGGACCACCAAGGCCGTAAAAATGGTCTGTCGTCCAAAGGGCGATGTTAACAAAAAGGGGAGTTACAAATGATTCTAAGAAACCTGATGATCGCTGCAAGTGCGACGGCGCTGATGGCGGCGGGCGCTTCGGCGGAAACGCTGCGCTGGGCGCGGGCCGGTGATGCTCTGACGCTGGATCCGCATTCGCAGAATGAAGGTCCGACGCACACCGTGCGACACCAGATTTACGAGCCTCTGATCATCCGCGACGTGACCGGTGCATTCGAGCCCGCGCTGGCGACCGAGTGGGGGCCCAAGGCCGATGACCCGAATGTTTGGGTCTTCAAGCTGCGCGAGGGCGTGAAATTCCATGACGGTGCGGACTTCAACGCCGAAGATGTGGTGTTCAGCTTTACCCGAGCCAAGCAACCTAATTCCGACATGAAAGAGCTGATCGGTTCGATCGTCGAAGTGCGCGCAGTTGACGATTTCACCGTCGAGATTGTCACAGATGGTCCGAACCCGATCCTGCCGTCGAACCTGACCAACCTGTTCATTCTGGACAAGGGCTGGGCCGAGTCGAATGACACCGTTAATGTTCAGGATTTCGAAGGCGGCGAAATCACTTATGCCACCACCAATGCCAACGGTACGGGCCCCTATGTTCTTCAAAGCCGCGAACCTGACATCAAGACGGTAATGGTGCGCAACGACAACTATTGGGGCATCGACCAGTTCCCGATGGAAGTGACCGAGATCATCTATACCCCGATCCAGAACGCTGCGACCCGCGTTGCGGCGATGCTGTCGGGTGAGGTGAACTTCCTCCAGGATATGCCGGTGCAGGACATTGAACGCGTCAATGGTGTCGACGGTCTGATGGTCAAGCAAGCCCCGCAGAATCGGGTGATCTTTTTTGGTATGAACCAGGGTGCCGATGACATCGAGGCGGATAACGTGGACGGCAAGAACCCTCTGGCCGATGTGCGCGTGCGTCAAGCGATGTCGATGGCGATTAACCGTGATGCGATCAAGCAGGTCGTGATGCGCGGCCAGTCGCAGCCTGCAGGCATGATCGCACCGCCCTTCGTGAATGGCTGGACCTCTGACATGGACGGCGAATCCTCCACCGATCTGGCCAAGGCCAAGGAACTGATGGCAGAGGCAGGTTATGGCGATGGCTTCTCGCTTCGGCTGGACTGCCCGAATGATCGGTACATCAACGATGAAGCTATCTGTCAGGCGGCTGTTGGGATGCTGGGCCAGATCGGCGTGACCGTGAATCTGGACGCCAAGCCCAAGGCGCAGCATTTCCCGCTGATCACCGATGGCAAGACAGATTTCTACATGCTGGGTTGGGGTGTGCCGACATATGACTCGGAATACATCTTCAACTTCCTTGTTCATGGACGCGAAGATGACATCGGCACGTGGAACGGCACCGGTTATCAGGACGATGCGCTGGACGGGAAGATCAAGTCGCTTGCCTCGAATACCGATCTTGACGCTCGGAATGCCGACATCGCCGACATCTGGCGGGTTGTGCAGGACGAAGCGCTTTACATCCCCATTCATCACCAGGTTCTGAACTGGGGTATGGCCGATGGTGTGGGCATCGAAGTGGATGCCGAAGATCAGCCCAAGGTCAAATATTTCACTCTGAACTAAGCCATTCAGATCAGTGATTTGGCAGGGCGCGGTTTCGCGTCCTGCCTTTTGCGCTATTGTTAAGCGCAACACCGCATCGCGGGGCAAAAAAGGGAGATTTCGCCATGACCCTCAGGAACAGTGCCATTGCTTTGGCCTTGCTGGCCACCACCAGCGTTCAGGCTGCCGAATTCAAATGGGCCTCGACCACGGACCCGCAGACGATGGACCCGCACGCGGTCAACTCGGCCCCGGTTCTGGGGTTTCTGAACAATGTCTACGAAGGCCTTGTGCGCCGCGACAAGGACATGAGCGTTCAACCCGCGCTGGCCGTCAGCTGGGAGACGATAGGCGACGGCGAAGGTTGGCGCTTTAACCTGCGTGAGGGCGTGACCTTCCATGACGGTAGCAGCTTTGATGCGCAGGACGTTCTGTTCAGCTATCAGCGCGCCTCGGGCGAGGCAGCGGATACCCGCAGCTGGTTCGCGCCCATCAGCGAGGTGATCTTGGTCGACGACTATACGGTCGATTTCATGACGACTGCGCCGAACCCGTTATTCCCATCCTCAATCGCCAACTGGATGATCATGGATCAGGGCTGGGCCGAGGCCAATGACGCAGCGGTGCCCGACAAAGAGGTCGGGAATTACGCCACCCTGAACGCCAACGGCACAGGCGCTTTCAAACTTGCGGCACGAGAGCCCGGCCTGCGCACGGTTCTTGAGCCCTTTGACGGCTGGTGGGATCAGGCCGACCACAACATCACAAGTGCTGAGTTCACTCCGATCCAAAACCCGGCGACAGCGGTTGCAGCCTTGTTGTCAGGCGATGTGGACATGATCAACCCGGTGCCGATTCAGGATGTGGCGCGCCTGAAGGAAAACGGGGATGTCGACGTCATTCAGGGGATCGAGGCACGGGTCATCATGTTGGGGTTCGATCATCAGGCTGAGGTGCTTAAATACACCGACGATGCGGGCAAACCGAACCCGTTCCGTGACCCGCGCGTCCGCAAGGCAGTGGCACAGGCGGTCAATGTGGATGCCATTCTTGCGACTATCATGCGGGGGAATGCCGAAGTGGCCTCGCAACTGGTCAGCCCGGCGATGAGTGGTTATTCCGAGGCGAATGCAGACCGTCCCGCCTTTGATGTCGATGCCGCAAGGGCCCTGCTGACCGAGGCCGGATATGCAGATGGGTTTTCGTTCGGGCTGAAATGCCCCAATGACCGCTATCTGAATGATGAGGCCGTTTGCCAGGCGGTTGTCAGCATGCTGGCCCAGATCGGGATCACTGCGGAACTGGATGCCATGCCGGTCCGTAACTACTGGCCGGAACTCAGGGAAGGCAAATACGATATGTACCTGCTGGGCTGGAGCCCCGGTACATTTGATGCCGAACACCCCGTGCGCTTCCTTGTGGCTACCCCAAACGAAGAGAAAAAGCTGGGCAGCTGGAATTTCGGTGGATTTTCGAACGCGCGGGTGGATGAGCTGCTGCCGAAGATCCAGTCCGAGTTGGATGCGGGCAAACGGCAGGCGATGCTGGATGAGGTCACGCAGATCATTCAGGACGAACAGGTCTATGTGCCGATGTATGTGCAACCTCTGGTCTGGGGCACACGCAGCAATGTCGAACTGACGCAGCGCCCGGACAACTTCTTTCTGCTGCGCTGGGTAACGGTTAACTGAAACCGGGGCGGGGCCAGAAAACGCTAGCTTGCGTTAGCGGTATCTTGACCACCCCGCCCGGGCTTGCATAGACAGTCCGATCAACGAGGAAAACGAATGTTCGCTTATATTGTCCAAAGGATGTTCCAATCCGTGATCGTGCTGCTGATCGTGGGTCTGGTTGCCTTTTCGATGTTCCGCTTTGTCGGTGATCCGATCGACAACATGCTAGGGCAGGAACGTACGCAGGCCGATATCGACCGGCTGCGGTCCGATCTTGGTCTGGATCAGCCGTTTCCGGTGCAATATTTCAAGTTCCTGCAAGGCGCGGTGCAGGGCAATTTTGGCGTGTCCTACCGGCAAGGCCGACCGGTTTCGACCATCATAGCCGAACGCGCCCCCGCGACATTGGAACTGGCCTTTGTGTCGGGCTTTCTGGCCATCACCCTTGGCATCGCGCTGGGCGTTTTCACAGCGATTCGACGACAGGGGGTGGCGGCGAATATCATCATGACCGTGTCGTTGATCGGGGTTTCCCTGCCAACCTTCCTAATCGGGATATTGCTGATCTATATATTCTCGGTTGAATTGGATCTTTTACCCAGCTTTGGGAGGGGCGAGACCGTTATGATTGGCGGCTGGTCCACGGGGTTCCTGACAACCTCGGGGCTCAAGGCGCTGATCCTGCCGGCGATCACGCTGGGCCTGTATCAGATGACGCTGATCATGCGGCTGGTGCGGTCGGAAATGCTTGAGGTCCTGCGTGCCGACTATGTCCGTTTTGCACGTGCGCGTGGGCTGTCGGACCGGGTGATCAATTTTCGCCACGCGCTGAAAAATACGCTGGTGCCGGTGATCACAATCACCGGGTTGCAGCTGGGCTCGATCATCGCCTTTGCCATCATCACCGAGACGGTGTTTCAGTGGCCCGGTGTGGGCCTGCTGTTCATAAATGCGATCCAGTTTGTCGATATCCCTGTTATGGCCGCCTATCTGATGCTGATCTCGGTCATGTTCGTGTCGATCAATCTGATCGTCGATCTTTTGTACTATGCCATTGACCCGCGCCTGCGTGTCGACGCGAGGGCCACATGACCGATACTTCTGAAACTTCGAGACAAGTGCCCAAATCGCGGCTGGCCCAATTTTGGGACAGCGATTTCGCATGGTCCTTCCGTCATTCGCCCGTGGCGATGGTTGCCTCATTTGTTGTGGTCCTGCTGGTGCTGGCGGCAATACTGGCCCCGCTGATTGCGCCGCATAACCCGTTTGATCCGGCAACGCTGAACCTGATGAACGGATTTACACCGCCGGGCACGCCGAATGCCTTTACGCAGGACACGTTCCTGCTGGGCACCGACGATCAGGGGCGCGATGTGTTCTCGACCATCCTCTATGGGATGCGCATATCCCTGTTTGTCGGCGCAGCGGCGGTGCTGCTGGCGTTGATCATCGGAGTTGTTCTGGGGCTGGTCGCGGCCTATTTCGGCGGCTGGGTCGAGACGCTGATCATGCGGGTCGCAGATGTGCAGCTGACCTTTCCTGCCATTCTGGTCGCCATGCTGATCTTTGGCATCGCCAAAGGCGTGACCCCACCCGAATATCGTGACGAGATGGCAATCTATGTTCTGATCATCGCCATTGCCCTGTCCGACTGGGTGCAGTTTGCCCGGGTCGTCCGCGGTGCGGCGTTGGTGGAAAAGAACAAGGAATACGTGCAGGCCGCCCGCCTGATCGGGCGCGGTTCTTTCCCGATCATGTTCCGCCACATCCTGCCCAATGTACTCAGCCCGGTTCTGGTCATCGCCACGATCTCACTGGCGCTGGCGATCATTGCCGAAGCAACGCTGAGCTTCCTCGGCGTAGGGGCACCACCAACCCAGCCGTCATTGGGCACGCTGATCCGTATCGGGCAGGGCTTCCTGTTCTCGGGTGAGTGGTGGATTTTGTTCTTCCCGGCCTGCACCCTGTTGGCGCTGGCCCTGTCTGTGAACCTGCTGGGCGACTGGCTGCGCGATGCACTGAACCCCAAGCTGCGGTGATTTCATGAGCCTTCTGACGATCAATGACCTGACGGTCGAATTCCCCACCCGCCGCAAATTGTTCACAGCCGTGGACCATGTGGACCTGTCGGTTGAACCCGGAGAAATCCACGGCTTGGTTGGCGAATCCGGGGCCGGTAAATCCACCATTGGCGCGGCCATCATGGGATTGTTGGATCGCCCCGGCCGTATTGCCAGCGGCACGATCCAGCTGAGCGGTGACCAGATCAGTGGTCTGGATGCCGAGGCGATGCGGGGGCTGCGCGGCAAAAAGATCTCGATGATCTTTCAGGACCCGCTGACCTCGCTGAACCCGTTATTCACCGTGCGCGAACAACTGACCGAGACCATTCAGGCCCATCTGGGTGGAACGGATGCCGAGGCGAACCAACGCGCGCGCGACCTGATTGACCGGGTTGGCATTCCTGATCCGGACACGCGGCTGGACCAGTATCCGCACCAGTTCTCGGGCGGGATGCGGCAGCGTGTGGTCATCGCGCTTGCCTTGTGTACCGAACCGGATGTGATCATCGCGGATGAGCCGACCACGGCGCTGGACGTCTCGGTTCAGGCGCAGATTCTGGACCTGATCAAAGAACTGGCGCGGGAACGTCAGGTGGGCGTCATCCTGATCACCCACGACATGGGTGTGATCGCGGACACGACGGACAAGGTGACGGTGATGTATGCGGGCAAGGTTGTCGAAACCGGCCCGACCGTGCAGGTGATGGGGCAGCCCACCCATGAATACACCAAATCGCTGATCGCTGCCGTGCCGCGCCCGACCCTGAAACTGCATCGCTTTCCCCAGATCAGCTATGGTGGACGCGAGACACGCTTTGCCATCGAAGACATGGCCCGCCACTGGCCCAAGGTGGATAATGACACCAGCAAACCGGTGTTCGAGATCCGCAACCTGACCAAGAAGTTCCTGCAGCGCAAAGGCCTGTTGCCCTGGGACCGCACCTATTTCACCGCCGTTGACGAAGTAAGTTTCGACATCCGCGCAGGCGAGGTGTTTGGCGTTGTGGGTGAATCCGGCTCGGGCAAGTCGACTGTCGCACGGATGATTGCAGGGTTGTACCCTGTGGATGGCGGCACGATTACATTCGACGGGCAGGTGGTCAGCGATCTGACCAATCGGACCGCGCTGGATGCCTATCGCAAGAACATCCAGATGATCTTTCAGGACCCGTATTCCTCGCTCAATCCCCGTATGCGGGTGGATGAGATCGTGGCCGAGCCGATCCGCCATCACAGGTTGATGGAAGGTGCAGATATCAAACGCCGCGTCGATGAGTTGTTGGATCAGGTGGGACTCGGCCATGAGGCCGGGCAGAAATACCCGCATGAATTCTCGGGCGGACAGCGGCAACGCATCTCGATTGCACGTGCGCTGGCCACGCAACCGCGATTCCTGATTTGTGACGAGCCAACCAGCGCGCTGGACGTGTCCATTCAGGCGCAGATTCTGAACATCTTGAAGGACCTGCAGGAACATCTGGGCCTGACCCTGCTGTTCATCAGTCATGACCTGCCGGTGGTACGTCAGATGTGCGACCGAGTGGCAGTGATGAAACAGGGCCAAATTGTCGAGTTGCAGGAAACCAATAACTTGTTCGCCAACCCCCAGACGGATTATGCCCGCGAATTGTTGCGCCTGATGCCCAGGCTTGATGACCTGTCGACCGAGGGGTTGGACGCCGAATCCTGAGGCAGTGACGATTCCAGTATTGGCGGTATGACGGAAGGTCCGTCAATATGGCGATAGTTTTGACGTTTTCGTCAAGATTGCCTCTGCAGATTGAACAACTGTGCCTTCATACTTTCTGAAACGAAAGAGGAGGCGCGTTTTGAGCTGGAATATCTGTGTCATCGGAGCAGGCAAGATCGGTCAGATGATCGCGACTTTGCTGCAAACTTCATCCAACTATTCGGTCACAGTTGCCGACCGCGATCTGGCGGCGTTGTCCGTGCTGAATCGGCAGGGAGTTTCGACCCGCCAGATTGATGTCAGCGATGAAACGCAGCTGGCTGAGGGTCTGAACGGTTTCGATGCGGTTATCTCGGCGGCTCCGTTTTTCCTGACCCCACGGATTGCCAAAGCCGCCAAATCGGCCGGCGCGCATTATTTTGACCTGACCGAAGATGTTGCCGCCACCAACGCGGTGCGCGAGTTGGCCGCCGACAGCGAAACGGCCTTTATGCCGCAATGCGGGTTGGCACCGGGTTTTGTCGGCATCGCCGGCGCGGCCTTGGCTGCGGAGTTCGATACGCTGGACAGCCTGCATATGCGGGTCGGGGCGTTGCCGCTCTATCCCACCAACGCATTGAAGTACAATCTGACCTGGTCCACCGATGGGCTGATCAACGAATATTGCAATCCGTGCGATGCCATCGTGAATGGCGAACGGGTCAAGACCGCTCCGCTCGAGGATTACGAGCGTTTGGGTCATGACGGGGTGGAATATGAATGCTTCAATACCTCGGGCGGGTTGGGCACGTTGCCAGAAACCCTGGACGGAAAGGCGCGGGACGTGTCGTACCGATCGATCCGCTACCCGGGACACCGTGACATTCTGCGTTTGCTGCTGAATGATCTTGGATTGGAACGTCGTCGCGACCTGATGAAGGAAATCTTCGAGACCGCGCTGCCGCGGACCGATCAGGATGTGGTTCTGGTTTATTGCACCGCAAAAGGCATGATCGATGGGGCTCTGCGCGAGAAATCCCTGATCAACAAATCTTATGCCCGTACCCTCAATGGTCAGGTCTGGAGCGCCATTCAGGTCACCACTGCTGCCGGTGTTCTGGGTGTGGTTGATCTGATGCGAACGGGTGCTTTGCCCGGCAAAGGGTTCGTGCGGCAAGAGCAGGTGAACCTATCTGATTTCCTGAACACCGAATTCGGTCAGCTTTACCGCACCGGGGACATAACCAAACAGAACAAGGCGGCCTGAGATATGAAAGACATCGCTATGACAGCCCAAACAACCCTTGCAAATCTGGACCTGACAGCCGCTGAGCTGATGGGCGGCACGCTGGCTGTACGCTCGCCCATTGATGGCGGCATTCTGGCCGAGGTACATGAAACGCCTGCGTCAGGGATGGGCACGGTGTTTGCCAATGCCAAGATGGCATTCAAGGCGTGGCGCACGGTTCCGGCCCCACGCCGGGGCGAGCTGATCCGCCTGCTGGGCGAGGAATTGCGCGCCGCCAAAGACGATTTGGGTGCGCTGGTCAGCTGGGAAGCTGGTAAGATCACCTCGGAAGGTCTGGGTGAAGTGCAGGAGATGATCGACATCTGCGATTTCGCCGTCGGCCTGTCGCGCCAGCTTTATGGTTTGACCATCGCATCTGAGCGCCCGGGCCACCGGATGATGGAAACGTGGCACCCGGCAGGACCGGTGGGCGTGATCTCGGCCTTCAACTTTCCGGTGGCGGTCTGGTCGTGGAATGCCGCGCTGGCGCTGGTCTGCGGTGATCCGGTGATCTGGAAGCCGTCTGAAAAGACGCCTTTGACCGCGATGGCCTGCCAGAAGATCTTTGAACGTGCACTGGCCCGATTTGGTGATGCGCCCGACCACCTGCTGCAGACCCTGATCGGAGGTGCCGCGCTGGGCGAGGCGCTGGTGGCCAGCGAGGACGTGCCGGTCATTTCGGCGACCGGGTCCACACGGATGGGCCGTGCCGTAGCCCCCATCGTGGCGCAGCGGTTCGGGAAATGCATTCTCGAGCTTGGTGGCAATAACGCCATGATCGTGGGCCCTTCGGCCGATCTGGAAATGGCTGTACGCGCGATCGTCTTTTCTGCGGTCGGCACAGCCGGTCAACGCTGCACCACGCTGCGCCGTCTGATCGTTCACAACTCGATCCGCGAAGAACTGGTAAGCCGGTTGAAAAAAGCCTATGCCGGTCTGCCCATCGGCAATCCGCTGATCGAAGGCACTTTGATCGGTCCGCTGGTGGACGAAGCCTCGGGCGCGGCCATGACCGCTGCGCTGGACGCTGCAAAGGCCGAAGGCGGCGCAGTCTTTGGTGGCGACCGCGTGACCGAAAACGTCCCCGCCGGTGTCTATATGCAGCCCGCGATTGTCGAGATGCCTGGCCAGACAGCAACCGTAAAGACCGAAACCTTTGCACCGATCCTCTATGTCATGGGGTACGACGCGTTCGACGAAGCCATCGAATTGCAAAATGACGTACCGCAAGGTCTGTCGTCTTGCGTATTCACTCTGAACATGCGCGAGGCCGAGCAATTCCTGACCGCAGCGGGATCGGATTGTGGCATTGCCAATGTCAATATCGGGCCATCGGGGGCCGAGATCGGTGGCGCATTTGGTGGCGAGAAGGAAACCGGTGGCGGGCGTGAAAGCGGCTCGGATGCGTGGAAGGCCTATATGCGCCGTCAGACCAACACCGTGAACTACTCAGCCGAGCTGCCGCTGGCGCAAGGCGTCAAGTTCGACATCTGATCGTGCTGTCGGCGGTACCTGATGGTGCCGCCGGCTCATCAATCTGCAAACAGATAATCCAATCGCATGATGGCCTGCGCCTGTTCCTGTGAAACATTCAGAAACCGGACAATGGCGTCTTCGTTTTCTGTCCGGTCGCTGGTTTCCCGCAGGCGTGCATGTCGATCCAACGCGGTGCCCCGGATCAATTCGGATTCGTATTCCATCGCGTTGTGCAAGGTTGGGACAAGCCGTGCCACGGTTTCGGTCGGGCTGTCCTGACCGGCCAACCCCACACGGCGGGCGTGGCCGATCAGGTAATCGTCGGAATATTCACACTCGACTTCAAGCACATGGGTTTTGACCTGATCTGCACAGAAGTCCTGAATGATTTCGATATCTGAGGGATCGATGCACAGAACCAGCCGGTTGGTTTCGAAACTTTCAAACAGCATCCGCACAAGAGCACGCCGGTGGCGGGACCGTTTGAGCAAGGTCGTTTCGATGCCGCCAAGATCGGGCAGAGCCGTATCCTGTTCGTTGAACAGATACTCGACACAAGGGATATCGGTTTCGGACTTAATCTGATCGACCAGACGCTTGGCCACATGCCATTTCTTGCACACGATCAGGAAAACATCGCGGTCCGGTCCCAGCGTATTTCCGGCCTCCCAGAACCTTTGCTTGTGGCGGCGTCCGACGCGCCCTCTTGCGGTTAAGAAACTATGGAGATTGCGGCCTTCATCCGAGATGTGAAAATCCACCCCTTCCACAGAATAGAGCTGGCCCAACCGGTCCTTCAGCTCATGTGCCTCGGGGCTGATTTTGCGGGCGAACAGAAAATCCTGCCCTAACAGCATGTCGTAATGGTCGTTATAAAATGTCACGGGCATTCCGTAGTCCGAGAACATCAGGAATGTGAGCGTTCGGTTGTCGATCTCTTCACGGGGAACAAGGTGGCGGACAAGCGTTTGAAAGAAAGTCTCATCCGGTATCCAGGTGGTCGAGAAAAAGCGGATTACGTCCGGGCGCTGGGCCAGGAATTCAAAGATCATTTCAACAGTATGACGGCGCAGACACCACCACTGACTGCCGATCATGACCTGGATGTCAGCCGGAACCTCGCGGGTCAGTCCAAGTTTTTTCTGTACGTCATAGGATGTATAGAATCGTCTGCTCTGGGTGCGCTCATTGAAGAAATGGCGATAGATCAGCCGGTCTTCTTTCATGCCGGTCTTGATCCAGTTACTGGCAAAAAAGTCGTGGCTTTCGACAAAATCCCTGTCGTTGTCGTTCAGGAACTGATGCGCGTATTCCGCTGTTTTGATCGCCATGCAATCCCCTGACAGCATGTAGAAATGCGTCGCGCGGGGAAAGGCCTTGAGGGCGGCTTGCACTGCGTTCAATGTGGCCTGTACCAAAGACCACTCGCCCCAACCGCATTTGATGCGTTTGGTTGCAAAAGTGACATTCGAATTGGCCTGAAGAGCGCCCTGAATGCGTGCATAGGCCTCGCGACTTGCGCGGGCGTCAAAATGTATGGCCATGCAATCGCCAGCAGCGGTTAGCTGCTCGGCCTGCGCAATGATTGCGTCAGGGTCCTTGTGGCACAACAAAATGTAGGCAATTTTTGCCATTTCAGTTCTTTGTTATCCGTTTCTGCCCGGTTCCCTCTGTGATACTGAGGATGAGCGATTGAATAAACAGATTATTTTTGGTTCTGTAGATACAAAAGCAGGCGCGAATAGTGAGTTACGACCTGTTGAGGAGGCGCAGCAAATGGGTTTTCCCGGTACATGGATGACCGAGAGCGAGAGCATGGTTTACCGTGTTGTCCCGAAATGTGCATGCTCAACCATCGGGCAAATCATGTATTTTTCGGATCATGGCCGTTTTTTTGACGGCGATATCCACGATGCCAAGGACGGGATGCATAAGTGGGCGTTCGGTCCCAGCCAGGAGCCGATTTCGACAAATGTCCGAAATCATAACTCCTTTTCTTTCACCTGCGTGCGGAACCCGTACACGCGAATTCTCAGTTCGTTCTTTGACAAGATCTGTGGAATTCAGCGCAACGGCAAACGGTATCGCGGCAATCTGGTGCCGACGCTGATCTACAATTACGGCATCGAGGTTGGCGGAGAGGACGGTCAGGGTGATTTCGACCAGGTCGCCAGTTTCCGCAGATTCCTGTTATTTGCTCGTGACACGATCAGGTGGCGCAGGCCCATGGACCCGGATATCCACTGGTCCGCCATGTCTGGCCATGTGTCGACGTTTATTGCAAATGGCGGACGATATGATCGCATCTTCTGGACCGAGAAGTTCAACGATGGGATGCAAGGTGTTCTGAGCAACTTGGACACGCCACACAAGGTGGCCCTGTCCGAAATCCCGCGGTTCAACGAATCCGAAGGCCACGGACCCAAACGAAAGCATCCTGTCGAGGACTATTTCGACGACCTGTCGATGCATCTTGTCTACGAGATCTACAAACAGGATTTCGATCTATTCAAATATGATTTTGAAGATCCGGCCAACAAGATGCCGATCGCCGAGATTGATCTGGATGAAGTCCACGCCAAGCTTGGGGATTGAGCTGGAAATCACCTTCCCCGCCCATCGGCAATGTATCTTGCGAAACATCTCCTCTGGTTGGGTCTGGCGCCGCGCTATGCGCCGCCCCAGGCCCAAGACCAAAGCGGATAGCGCCAGAAGGCGCGGGAGCGCTTTGGGAATTGATTGGGCCGGATCACTTGATTTGGTGTCCGGCCCTTATGTCTTAGACCTCCCGCACGGCCCCTTTTGCCGCGCTGGTTGTCAGTTTGGCATAGGCTTTGAGCGCGGTTGAGACTTTGCGCTTGCGGGGCGCTGCCGGTATCCAGCCTTTTGCATCCTGCTCCTGGCGTCGTTCGGCAAGCACTTCATCTGAGACTGCCAGATGGATCGAGCGGTTGGGGATGTCGATCTCAATCCGGTCACCCTGGCGCACCAACCCGATCTCGCCACCTTCGGCCGCCTCGGGTGAGACATGGCCGATCGACAGGCCGGAGGTTCCACCCGAGAACCGTCCATCCGTCAGCAAAGCACAGGTTTTTCCCAGACCTTTGGATTTCAGGTAAGACGTCGGGTACAGCATTTCCTGCATCCCCGGACCGCCGCGCGGGCCTTCATAGCGGATGACCACCACGTCGCCCTCTTTGACCTTGCTGGTCAGAATGTCATTCACCGCCTGATCCTGGCTTTCGCAGACATAGGCCGACCCGGTGAAGGTCAGGCTGGCCGGATCGACACCGGCTGTTTTCACGATACAGCCGTCGCGGGCAATATTGCCGAACAGAACCGCCAGACCGCCATCCTGGCTGAAGGCGTGCTCTTTCGACCGGATCACACCGCCTTCGCGGTCCGTGTCCAGCTCTTTGTAGCGGTTCGACTGGCTGAACGCCTGCGTGGTGCGCACACCGCCCGGCGCGGCCTTGAACAAGTCTTGCGCCTTGGGGTTGTTGGCCACCTTGATGTCCCAATTGGCAATCGCCTCACCCATCGTGCCGGAATGGACCGTGCTGCAATCCTCGTGCAGCAGGCCTGCGCGGCTGAGCTCACCCAGGATCGAAAAGATGCCGCCGGCGCGGTGGACGTCTTCCATATGCACATTCTCGGTATTGGGTGCGACCTTACACAGGCAGGGCACCTGACGGCTGAGACGGTCCATGTCGGTCATGGTGAAATCCACCTCGCCCTCATGCGCGATGGCCAGCAGATGCAGCACCGTGTTGGTCGATCCGCCCATGGCGATATCCAGGCTCATTGCGTTTTCGAACGCCTCGAACGTGGCGATTTCGCGCGGGAGGAAGCCTTTCTCGTCCAGATCATAGTGCCGTTTGGTGATCTCGACGATCCGGCGACCGGCTTCAAGGAACAGCTCTTTGCGGTCCGCATGTGTGGCCAGAGTCGAGCCGTTGCCCGGCAGCGCCAGACCCAGCGCCTCGGCCAGACAGTTCATCGAGTTGGCGGTGAACATGCCCGAGCACGACCCGCAAGTCGGGCAGGCGTTTTCCTCGATATGCTGAACCTGCTCATCGGTGAACTTGGCGTCAGCGGCGGCCACCATAGCGTCCACGAGGTCGATCTTTTTGGCGTCCAGATCGGCGATGTCGATCTTGCCCGCCTCCATTGGCCCACCCGAGACGAAAATGGCGGGGATGTTCAGGCGCATCGCGGCCATCAGCATGCCGGGCGTGATCTTGTCACAGTTCGAGATGCAGACCATCGCGTCAGCACAGTGCGCGTTGACCATATATTCAACTGAATCCGCGATTACCTCACGTGAGGGCAGCGAATACAGCATCCCGTCATGTCCCATGGCGATACCGTCATCCACCGCGATGGTGTTGAACTCTTTGGCGACACCGCCTGCGGCTTCGACCTCGCGGGCGACCATTTGGCCCAGATCCTTCAGGTGGACATGGCCCGGCACGAACTGGGTGAACGAGTTGACGATGGCGATGATCGGCTTGCCGAAGTCATCATCCCCCATGCCGGTCGCGCGCCACAGGCCACGGGCACCGGCCATGTTGCGGCCATGGGTTGAGGTTCTGGATCGGTACAATGGCATGATGCTGTTTCCCTATTGCCTCGGGTTGCATGTCTTGGGGTTTGTGCGTTATAGCGCACGTACCACATGTGCGCTATAACGCACAAGAGGATTCGAAAGACGGCATCATGGCACCGGACGAGATCACGCTGAAATTACGGGACATGCGGGCGGCATCCGGGCTAAGCCTGTCCAAAGTCGCCGAGATGACAGGCGTCAGCAAAGCCATGCTGGGGCAGATCGAGCGTGGCGAATCCAGCCCAACCATCGCCACTTTGTGGAAGATCGCCAAGGGGTTCCAACTGCCGCTGAGCGCGCTGATTGAAACCGCGAATGGGGACCCCTCTGTTTTTCAGACCGTGACTTTTCCGGGCAGCATCGAGGTCAAGATCGTCTTTCCGTTTGATTCCGCGCTAGGGGCCGAAACCTTTCACGTCAGTCTGACCCCAAACCAATGCCACGAGTCGCCCGCCCATGCGGCGGGCGTGACCGAAGAGGTCTTTGTCCTTTCCGGTACGCTTGAAATTCTGCGTGGCGAGGCCTGGGTGCCGCTAAACGCTGGACAGGGGCTGCGTTTTGCCGCCGATCTGCCGCATGGCTATCGTGCGGGCGGGCAGGGGGCTGCGTTTTTGAACATGCACCATTATGGGCAACACAGCGAGTTTCCTGAAAACGGCAAGGGCTGATCATGACTGCGTTTCTTGACACTTTGACCATCGCGGATGGAATCGGCTCAATCGGGGCGATGATCGTGGTTGCTGCGTATTTCGCCACGCAGATGCGGATGATGAATTCCGACGACCTGGCCTTTCCGGTGGTAAACCTATTGGGGTCGATTCTGATCGTCTATTCGCAGTTTGAGAACTTCAATTTAGCCTCGATGCTGATCGAATCCTTCTGGATTTTGATCAGTCTGATCGGGATCGCTCAGTTTTTCCGCCTCAGGCGGGCCCGTTAGCGGTACAGGCCGCCATCCAGCCTTGAACAGACATGCGCGCGCGTATAGGGACAAACCAAGCGCGCATAGGGGAGGCATTGATGCAGGACGATCCCAAAACCCTCGTTTCAACCGAATGGCTTGCGGCCCATCTCAAGGATCCGGACCTGCGGGTTCTGGACGGATCATGGTATCTGCCGCAACACGGACGCGACGCCAAAGCGGAATATGACGCGACCCATATCCCCGGCGCGCGATTCTTTGACATTGATGATATTGCCGATCTTCGGTCGGACCTGCCGCATATGGTGCCTCCTGTCGAGAAATTCATGTCGCGCCTGCGGGCGATGGGCGTGGGGGATGGCCATCAGGTGGTGGTCTACGACGGCTCGGGGTTGTCCTCGGCCGCGCGGGTCTGGTGGATGTTCCGCCTGATGGGGCAGGACAACATTGCCGTTCTGGACGGTGGCTTGCCGAAATGGCTTGCCGAGGGGCGAGAGGTTGAAGACCTGCCGCCTGTTATCCGCGACCGCCACATGACCGTGCGGGTTCAGAACCATCTGGTGCGTGATGTCACGCAGGTATCTGCCGCAGCCAAGCTGGGGGATCACGAGATCATCGACGCACGCGCAGCCGGTCGCTTCGCGGGTACCGATCCCGAGCCGCGCGAAGGGCTGCGGTCTGGTCGTATTCCCGGATCACGAAACGTCCCCTTCGGCACCTTGCTGAACAAGAATCACACGATGAAATCGCCCGAGGAATGCCGCGCCATTTTCGAGGCCGCTGGCGTCGACCTGTCGAAACCGGCGATTACCTCATGCGGGTCGGGTGTGACCGCCGCGATCCTCAGCCTTGCGCTCGAGCGCATGGGCAAGAAAGACCACTCGCTTTATGACGGCTCCTGGGCTGAATGGGGTGCCTTCCCGACCCTGCCCGTCGCAACCGGAGAGACCTGATGTTTGAACATCTCAAGCCGCAACCTGCCGACAAGATTCTAGCGCTGATGCAGATGTACCGCGAAGACCCGCGCGATCAGAAGATCGACCTGGGTGTTGGCGTCTACAAGAATGCCGAAGGTATCACGCCAGTGATGCGCGCGGTCAAGGCCGCCGAAAAGCGCATTCTGGAAGAGCAGGAAAGCAAGGCCTATACCGGTCTGGCTGGTGATCCGGCCTATGCGGATGCGATGATTGACCTGATCCTGCGCACATCGGTGCCGCGTGGCAACATTGCCGCTGTGGCTACGCCCGGCGGAACCGGTGCTTGCCGTCAGGCATTTGAGATGATCCGCATGGCCAACCCCTCGGCCCGCGTGTTCGTCTCGAACCCGACCTGGCCAAACCATCTGTCGATCCTGAATTACCTGGGGATCGAAGCGGTTCCATACCGCTATTTCGATGGCGAGACTCGTGGCGTCGATTTCGACGGCATGATTGCCGATCTGAAAACCGCCAAGTCGGGCGATGTGGTGTTGTTGCACGGCTGCTGCCACAACCCGACCGGGGCCAACCTGAACCTGGTGCAGTGGCAGGAAGTGGTGAACATCATCAACGAGCTTGGCCTCGTGGCGATGATCGACATTGCCTATCAGGGTTTTGGCGACGGTCTGGAAGAGGATGCGCAGGCGACCCGCCTTGTTGCGTCTTCAGTCAAGGAATGCCTGATTGCCGCGTCGTGTTCCAAGAATTTCGGCGTCTACCGTGAACGCACGGGCCTATTGATGGCAATCAGCGCAGATGCGGGACAGACCGCGTTGAACCAGAGCACGCTGGCCTTTCTGAACCGCCAGAACTATTCATTCCCGCCCGACCACGGCGCGCGCGTGGTCACCACGATCCTGACCGACCCCGTCCTGCGGGCCGACTGGGAGGCCGAGCTGGAAGAGATCCGCTTGTCCATGCTGGGGCTGCGCCAGCAACTGGCCGATGAGCTGCAACGCCACAGCGGCTCCGACCGGTTCGGCTTTGTCGCCCAGCATCGCGGCATGTTCTCGCGCTTGGGCGCGGCACCGAAACTGGTGGAACAACTGCGCGCTGATCACGGCATCTACATGGTCGGCGACAGCCGTCTGAACATTGCCGGGCTGAATGCCAACACGGTTCCGATTCTGGCCAATGCGATTATCGACGTCGGAGTTTAAATCTGCGGAAAAAAAAGAAACCCGGGCGACACCGCCCGGGTTTTTTGTTGGATTGGGTTGGATATCAGCCCTTGGAGAACTCTGGGTACGCTTCCATGCCCAGTTCCGCCATGTCCAGGCCGTTGATCTCATCCTCTTCGCTGACTCGAATGCCGACGGTGGACTTCAGGATCGACCACAGGATCAAAGCGCCGACAAAGGTGAACAGACCGTAGGCGAGGATACCCAGCAGCTGCGTACCCAGGCTGGCTTCGCCGTAAAAGATCACGGCGATGGTGCCCCAGATCCCGGCGAACAGGTGAACCGGGATGGCACCGACCACGTCATCGATCTTGAACTTGTCCAGCATCGGGACCGCAAAGACCACGATGATACCGCCTACGGCACCGATCCACAGTGCGCCGAACAGCGTCGGGGCCAGCGGTTCCGCAGTGATTGACACCAGGCCGGCCAGCGCGCCGTTCAGCACCATGGTCAGGTCAGGTTTTTTGTACAGCAGCTGTGTCAGGATCAGGGCTGCCACTGCGCCTGCCGCTGCGGCCATGTTGGTGTTAGCAAAGATGCGCGACACGTCGGATACGTCACCCACGGTTCCCATCGCCAGCTGCGAGCCGCCGTTGAAGCCGAACCATCCCAGCCACAGGATGAATGTCCCCAAAGTGGCCAGCGCCAGGTTCGAACCGGGCATCGGATGAACCTTGCCGTCTTTGTACTTGCCAATCCGCGGACCCAGGATCAGGGCACCTGCCAGAGCCGCCCAGCCGCCAACCGAATGGACGATGGTCGAGCCAGCAAAATCTGAGAAACCAGCCTCGGACAACCAGCCACCGCCCCACTGCCACGAGCCAGAGATCGGGTACATGACGCCGGTCAGAACAATCACGAAAACCAGGAAGGGCCACAGCTTGATACGTTCAGCTACAGCACCCGATACGATCGACGCAGTTGCGGCCACAAACACCAGCTGGAAGAAGAAGTCCGAACCAACCGAAGCATAATCCAATGCCGCGGCGTCAGCACCCACGCCCACCGGATCCAGGACCGTGGTTTTGAAGAACGGTCCAACCCACCCCGCGATGGTCCAGCCGTCGCCGGGGTACATCAGGTTGAAGCCGATCAGCCAGTACATGATCGCGGCAAAGGAAAACAGCGCCACGTTCTTGATCATCTGCATGGCCACGTTTTTCGACCGCACCAGCCCGCCTTCGAGCATGGCAAAGCCGGCGGCCATGAAGAACACCAGGAACCCTGCCATCAGAAACAGCAGCGTGGTGAAGATGTATTGTGTGTGCAGCGCGGCTTCGCCGGTGGCGGCCTCCTGCGCTAGGCCAATCTGCGGCAGCGCGACTATCGCGGCGGCAGGGATGAGAGATTTCATCAGGTTCATTGTCAGTCCTCGAATAGTGTTGAGTGGGGGCGCTTAAAGCGCCTCTTCGTTCGTTTCCCCGGTCCGCACGCGCAGGGCCTGCTCAACGTCGAGGACGAAAATCTTGCCGTCGCCGATCTTGCCGGTCTTGGCGGATTTGGTGATGGTTTCTACGATCTGGTCGGCCATCGTGGCGGGCACCACGATCTCAAGCTTGATCTTGGGTACAAAGTTCACCGCGTATTCGGCACCGCGATAGATTTCCGTGTGCCCCGATTGCGAGCCGAAGCCCTTGATCTCGGTTACCATCATGCCGCGTATGCCCGCGTCGGTCAGTGCCTCGCGCACCTCCTCGAGCTTGAACGGTTTGATTGTTGCAATAATCAGTTTCACGCTGTTCCCCTCTGCTTCCCCGGTCTGTCCGGCGTGTTTGCACCTGCAGAAAAAGAGCGTGCCAAAGCTGTGTAAGGAACGGTTCAGTGGTCAAATTCGGGAGGAATTGGTGAGTGAGTGCACAATTTTTGCACAGATTCTGCATATCGACTAAAATATAGGCGCGTTAGAGAGGGTGCATTCCGGAAATTCAGACCTCTACTTCATCGGTATAGCAGGGTATGGTGCCTCAAAACGATAACCGGGCAGAGTTTGAGCATGACTGAGTCCAGGCGCCGCAAGGCACCGCTTGTGGCGGACAAAAGATACGCGTCGAAGGGGCGAAAACCCACGGCGACCAAAGGCACTGCGAAACCCGCAGGCAAAAAGGCTGCGGCGCGCAAAACGACAACCCGCAAAAGCACACGGAGAAAGACACGCCGGAAATCCGGCGGTGGTGGTGGCTTTTTTCGCCGGTTGTTTCGCTGGGTCTGGCGCCTGATCTGGGGGGTAAGCTGGCGCGTGGGCGCTGTGGCTGCCCTGTTGCTGGCGCTGGCTGTCGGGGTTGTCTATACCTCTTTGCCTGATGTCGATGCTTTGCTAGACGGGCGCGCGCGCGGGTCGGTCACGTTGTTGGATCGGGATGGCAAAGTCTTTGCCTGGCGTGGGGATCAGTTCGGCGGGGTAATCACCGCGGACACGGTTTCTCCGTATCTGAAGAATGCAGTGGTCGCCACCGAGGACAAGCGATTCTACCGCCATTTCGGCGTCAGTCCGCGGGGTGTCGCTAGCGCTGTGCGTATCAACCTGCGCGAAGGGCGCGGGCCTTTGTCTGGCCATGGCGGGTCGACGATCACCCAGCAGACGGCCAAGCTGTTGTGTCTGGGCGTGCCTTATGTGCCCAGCGAATGGGAGTCTGAGGCCGCCTATGAGGCTGATTGCCGTCAGGGATCCCTTTGGCGCAAGGGCAAAGAGGCTGTCTATGCGATCGCGATGGAGGTCAAATACTCCAAGGATGAAATCCTGACCATCTATCTGAACCGTGCCTTCCTCGGGTCCGGTGCGCGGGGCTTTGAGGCGGCAAGCCAGCGCTATTTCGGGATTTCTGCCGCCGAGGTCAGCCCCTCGCAGGCGGCGATGCTGGCAGGTCTGCTGGTTGCCCCGACGCGGTATGCGCCGACAAATAACCTGCAACGCTCGCAGGATAGGGCGCAGTTGGTGATTGGGCTGATGGAGGCGCAGGGCTATCTGACCACTGCCCAGGCCAGCGGGGCGCGCAGCAACCCGGCGCAATTGTCTGCGGCTGCGGCTGCACGCGCCGGTGGGTATTTTGCCGATTGGGTCATCACGGAACTGCCCAGCTTTTTCGGCTCGGACACCACCGATGACGTGGTGATCCGGACGACGCTGGACCAGCGCCTGCAGAAATCCGCAGAAGAGGCATTGCAATATATCTTCAAGGAAAAGGTCCGCGAAGGGTCCAAGGCGCAGGCCGCGATTGTGGTGATGTCCGCAGATGGGGCCGTGCGCGCCATGGTCGGCGGGCGCAAGACCCGCGTATCGGGCGCCTTCAACCGGGCCACACAGGCGCTGAGGCAAACAGGGTCGTCCTTCAAACCCTTCGTCTATGCTACCGCGCTGGAACTGGGCTATTCGCCTCTGGATACGGTGGTGGACGAGCCCTATTGCATCAATATCGCCGGTTCGGGGCAATGGTGCCCCAAGAACTACACCAACAAGCATTATGGGCGCGTCACGCTTGCTGATGCCCTCAAGAACTCGTTGAACATCCCGGCCGTGAAAGTGGCCGAGGTTGCCGGTTTGGAAAATGTCCGTACCGTCGCCAGTGAGTTTGGCATTGAAAGCAATCTGGCCGAGGGACCCGCGCTGGCGCTGGGCGCATCGGAAAGCACGTTGATCGAGATGACGGGGGCCTATGCCGGTATCCTGAACGGCGGTTCTGCAGTTGAGCCCTATGGGTTGACCGAGCTGAAGCTGCTGGGCGACGACGCCCCTCTGATGGCGACGAGCACCGGCATCGGTGAGCGGGTGATCAACGGTAAGGCTGCCAAGCAACTGACCTGGATGATGGAACGTGTCGTGTCCGAAGGCACGGGCGGGCGCGCGAAACTACCCGGCTGGCAGGTGGCAGGTAAGACCGGCACCACGCAGGCGGCGCGGGATGCCTGGTTCATCGGGTTCACGGCTGATTACGTGACCGGAGTCTGGATGGGTTATGACGACAACACCCCCCTGTCCGGCGTGACTGGCGGCGGGTTGCCAGCCGAGATTTGGAAAGAGACGATGGTGCGCGTGACCGAGGGGATGACGCCCACACCGCTGCCAATGCTGGCCCCCGATCCGCCCGTCCGGCAAGAGCAACCGAGGCGTCAGCGCCGCAATCAGGGCAATGGGTTCGAAAATGCGATCAACAACCTGCTGAACAACCTCTTTGGCAACTGATGTAGGCAAGGAAAAGTCGGCGCGCAGGGTCAGCCAATGACAGCATATTGTGCGGAATGCCCGATTTGCATCCGTATCAACGTGAATTCCACGTCTGAACTGCTCTGCCGCTGCCAACATTGCTACTTCCGATATGCGGGACATTCCTGCCGCTCACGAAATATTTCACTTAGCTAATCACGTGGATATCTACTAACGCTGATTCCATGGCTTACAATTACGACAAACTGTACGGCGAGACACGAAATGCATTGGGGCAACCAACTTCGGTTTTTGTCAAATTTTTCGACCAACTCGACCAACATAACGTTCGTGTCCTCGACGTGGGGTGCGGACAAGGCCGTGACGCTATTTTCATTGCGAATTTGGGGCATCGCGTTGTGGGAGTGGACATATCCACCAATGGCATTCGCGATCTAAGAGCTGCAGCGACAAAAGAAAATTTAAAAGTTGAAGGTGTTGTGGCCGACATCACTACCTACAACCCAGAGGGTCTATTTGACATAGTGCTGATCGACCGAACACTGCACATGTTAGATCGCCCATCTCGGGGCACGGTTCTGAATTCGTTGATGGACCATGTAAGCGATGACGGATGGCTTCTAATCGCGGATGAGTCGCCCAATATTGCAGACTTTAAAGCCACCGCTTTGGCCCATGGTTTGGATTGGAAAACACATTTCGCAGAACGCGGTTATCTGTTTATGCGCCGATCTTAACGAACACATTGGGCTCAAAGCAGACTAACGTCGTCCGTGGCAAGAGCCCGTGCAGACTGCGTGCCAGTGATCCACGCCATCGGCTATAGATGGGCGGCGCATCTGGCGCCGCCTCTATTTTCGGTTGTGACCTCTGATCAGAGGCTGTCGTCCAGCGCCGCCAGAATCGCGTCGCCCATTTCCGTGGTGGAAACCGGCGTGACGCCTTCATCCGCCAGCAGGTCGCCGGTGCGGACGCCATCAGCCAGGACTTTTTCGATCGCAGCTTCCAGTCGGTCAGCCTCGGCCCCCTGATCGAAGCTGTAGCGCAGTGCCATGGCAAAGCTCAGGATACAGGCGATGGGGTTGGCCTTGCCCTGACCGGCGATATCGGGTGCGGAACCGTGGACCGGCTCGTACATCGCCTTGGGGCGGCCATTGGCCATTGGTGAGCCCAGGGAGGCGGACGGCAGCATACCCAGTGAACCGGTCAGCATCGCGGCACAGTCCGACAGGATGTCACCAAACAGGTTGTCAGTGACGATCACATCAAACTGCTTGGGCGCACGCACCAGCTGCATCGCGCCATTGTCGGCATACATGTGGCTCAGCTCGACCTCGGGATAGTCCTGAGCGACCCGGTTTACGACTTCGCGCCATAGAATGCCGGATTCCATGACATTGGCCTTTTCCATCGAGCACAGTTTCTTGTTCCGGCGCATCGCCAGCTCAAAAGCCGAGCGCGCGGCGCGTTCGATCTCGGATTCGGTATAGCGCTGGGTGTTGATGCCGACGCGTTCATTGCCTTCCTCGAAGATGCCTCGCGGCTCACCGAAATAGACGCCCGAGGTCAGCTCGCGCACGATCATGATATCCAGACCGGCAACGATGTCTTTCTTCAGCGACGAGAAATCCGCCAGCGCGTCAAAGCATTGTGCCGGGCGCAGGTTCGAATACAGGTCCATCTCTTTGCGCAGCCGCAGCAAGCCGCGCTCGGGCTTGAGGCTGAAATCCAGATCGTCATATTTGGGTC
Source organism: Ruegeria sp. YTSA219 (assembly GCF_059609985.1). Taxonomy (NCBI): domain Bacteria; kingdom Pseudomonadati; phylum Pseudomonadota; class Alphaproteobacteria; order Rhodobacterales; family Roseobacteraceae; genus Ruegeria; species Ruegeria sp. YTSA219. The sequence continues at coordinate 194,869 of NZ_JBXWMT010000005.1, read as the reverse complement.
CACCAACAGCACCCAGCAGAACTGCGTCCGCCTCCTGCGCCTTGGCCATGGTTTCGTCCGACAGCGGTTTGCCATGGGCGTCATAGGCGGCACCGCCGACCAGATCCTCGCTCACGTCGAATTCCAGGCCGCGCTTGGCACCGAACCAGTCGATGATACGGCGCACTTCGGCCATGACTTCGGGGCCAATTCCGTCTCCGGGCAGGATGAGGAGCGAGGGGTTGGACATGAAGGATCTCCTTGCGTTTGACAGCAAAGGCCCTAGCGCCTGCGCCGCATCGGGTCAATGAGACGAACCGGCCTAAACGCAGGTTCTGGACGGGAAATCGGGTTTCCGTGCCCTTGCTACGTCACGGATAGTGTGATTCGGTCAGAGATCGGCCTTTATCCCTTCGGCCAACATATCCCAGACTCGTCGGATTCGTGTCGTTTGCCGCATCGCCTGCGGTGCGGCAAGCCAAACCGGCAGCGCAGGGATTTCGACATTTATGTCCAAAACCTCTACCTCTGGGTCGGCCTCGGCAACTCTCACGGCGCTAAAACCGATACCGCAGCCCGCGCGGACCAGTTCCCAATAGGCAGTCTGAAAGTCGCAGCGTGTGGCAAAGCTGTCCCGGTTCACCGGCCAGCCCATTTCGCGCATGCCGATAATGATCTGCTCGTTCGCATCAAACCCGACAAGGTCATGGCTCAACAGATCGTCGGGAGAATTGGGGCGGCCGGCACGATCCAGATAGGACCGGCTTGCGCAAAAGCACAGTCTGATTTCCCCCAGATGTTTCGTGATGATGTCCATCTGTTCCGGCCGAAACATCCGCACTGCGATATCGGCCTCGCGGTAGAGCAGGTTCTCGGTGGCATCGGTGGCGACCAGTTCCAGTTGTATCGCGGGTTCTGCTGCCCGTATTTGGGCCAGAATCGGCGGCAGCAGGTGATGAGAGGCAAAGACAGACGCGGTGATGCGCACCGACCCTTCCAATTCCTGAGACTGGCCTGCGGCCGTTAGGCTGAACGCGTTCATGGCTACGTGCATCTGTTGCGCCATCGGGAAAAGCTGCGCCCCGACTTCGCTTAGCTTCAAGCCCCGCGCATGCCTGTCAAACAGCGAGACGCCAAGCTCATCCTCAAGTGCGTGGATCTGGCGACCCAGGGTGGGCTGGCTGCGGTTCAACTGCCGGGCAGCGGCAGACAAAGACCCGGTTTCCGCCACGGCCAGAAAGCTCTGGATCAGAGACCAGTCAGAGTGGGTGATAGATTTGTCCATTCAAAAATGAATACACGTTCTGCGTTTGGCGGCAATTCCTGAATTGAACTGAATGGCTCATATTAGATGGACAAGAGGAGGCTTATATGACGGGAACAGTTCTTATTCTGGGTGCGACGGGTCGGTTTGGACGCAATGCCGCAATAGCTTTTCGCGAGGCGGGCTGGATCGTACACTGCTTTGATCGCAAGACGCAGGATCTGAAGCGATCTGTCGAAGGGGTGGATGTTGTCGTCAATGCCTGGAATCCGGCCTATCCGGACTGGGCGCGACAAGTCCCCGAACTGCATCGTGACGTGATCAATGCGGCAGCGGATCACGGTGCAACTGTGATCCTTCCCGGCAATGTCTATGTTTTTGGCGCGCAAACGCCGGGGCCATGGTCGGGTGCAACACCGCATGCGGCGCAAAATACCCTGGGCAGGATCCGGGTTGAGATGGAAGAAGCCTATCGAAAATCCTCGGTAAGAACGATTCTTCTCAGGGCAGGTGATTTCATCGACACTTGCGCCTCGGGGAACTGGTTCGATCAGGTCATGATCAAGCCTTTGGCACGCGGCAAGATGGTTTATCCCGGTCGCCCGGATATCCCACACGCCTGGGCCTATCTGCCCGACCTCACCCGAGCGGCCGTTGCGTTGGCTGATATCCGCCAGGACCTTCCCCGGTTCTGCGAGGTTCCTTATGCCGGGTTTACCCTGACCGGCCGGGATATTGCGCAATCCTTGTCGCGGGTGACCGGTGCCGAAATAGCCGTCAGCCCCATGAAATGGTGGCCGATTCAGGCACTGCGGCCTTTCTGGAAGTTGGCGCCACATCTGGTTGAGATGCGCTATCTATGGGATCTGCCGCATAGTTTGGACGGCGCATTCTTTGACGACCTTATTCCTGGATTTCAGACGACCGACTTGGACGCGGCGATGGCTTCTGCGATCCCGAAAACAGCCAAGCAGAAAGCGACTTTGGTCAGAACTGCCCGGGCCTGACCAGCGTTAGCGATGTCCCAGGTCCACCCAGACAAGCCGGTGCCGGCTGGCCTGTTCGGCGATTGCGCGCAGGTCTGCGCCCGTGTCGGGCCAAAAGATGCCCGCATCCACAACGCGTAGATCTGCCGAGGGCAGAACGTAATCTACCCGCATTTCTCCGACGGCTTTCCACTCAACCGTGGCCAATGCCCCCGAGGGGGTGGCAGGCTTTGCATCCTGCAACCGCGGGTCTGCCAGCAAGCCCTGGATAGCCTCTTTCCGGCCTTCCCCGCGCGTGGGATCCAGATTTGCATCCCCAGCAATCACGAAAGGCCCGAGTGGGGCAGGGCCTAGAGCACCGTCCAGCACAGCGTTCCACAAGCGAATTTCGTCACGATTGCGCAACCCGTTCCGATCCTCGGGTCCGTCGAAAACGGGCGGGGTCGCGTGAAATGTCATCAGGTTCAGGTGGCCGATCGGGGACTCGATTGGTACGATCCAATGTGCCACCGAGGACAGTCGCTGAATGCGCTGGGCGGCTTCAGAGGGAAATAGCGTGCCATCGACCGTCGGCAGATCAGCCCCCGGCAGGTCGCGCCACAGTACTCCTGAGAAATCCTGCATGTCGTCATGGCCTATGGGAAACCGGGACAGAATGGCCAGCCCGCCCTGACCGGTGAACTCGCCATAGCCTTGGGAATCTCTTGGTCCATTGGCCTGCCCGTCCCCGTCCAGATCCAGGCTGGTTTCCATTCCTGAATTAGGCTTGGCGGTAAAGTAATAGGGATAGTCCAGTCCCTCGTTGCGCAGCGCCTCACCGAATGCGGTCAGCGTTTCGCCATTGAGATCCCAGTCGATGCCCTGCAAGGCAACGATATCGGGTTGGGTTTCCAACAACACCCGCATCACAGCGCGAACCTGTGCATCCCCGCGCCGGATATCGCGCAGCAGAATGCCCGGTCCTTTACGGCTGAGTTCGGTGTTGAAGGTGGCTATGCGTATCGTCTCTGCCTGTGCCGCGAAAGGCAGCAAAAGCAGCAGAAAAATGCGAATCATGCGGTCTGTGTTGATTCAGTCGTAGAATAGGCGCGGCGTTTTTCGACAATCAGGTTTGCAATGCGCAGTGTCGCCATTCCTCGCATGATCATGCTAGCAGGCAGAAAGGCCCAAGCGCTCAACGTCCAGATCAGCGTCTGGGGGCTGTTCAGCGAGATCGGGCTCACATAATCGGTCAGGATCTTGATCAGAGCCGGGATTACAAACGGCAGCAGGACGCCGATCGAGATGTTCAACCGTCCATCACGCTGCAGACGGGTAACGACATCGCCACCCTTGGTCGGATCGAACAGCGGCAGATTGGTCCAGACGTTGAAGGCTCCGTTTCCGGTGGGCCAACCACGCATTTTCACCGCGTAGTAGAAACTGGCGATTGTGACCATAGCTGCGACATAGGCCACACTGGCAGCGATACGAACAAGTTCGATCAGCGGCGCGCTTGCGTTGACAGGCAGCATCAACACGATCAGACGCACGGGTGAATAGGGGAAATCGACCACATTGGCGACGCCCAACCCGATCACATAAAAACCTGAGGTTAATTCTGTCGGCGAATAGGCGTTTTTGCAGATCAGCGTCAGGAAAGCGACCATCGAAACCAGCCCAACAAAGCGCAGGCGGTTCACCGGTGGTGCGTCGCGAAATTCAATAAAGCTTGGGAAGGCCGAATTATATTCGGCGAAGGTCAGGAAAAACGCGAGAATGGCGAGAAAGACGACAATCTCGGTCCCATTCGTTGATGAAACGGGCAAGTACAACGCGGGTGTCAGCACCAAAAGTGCAACCAATATTCCCCGAATTGCCGCCCCTGTTGTGCGCGCAATCACTATCCGAACCCTTTCAAACTGGATTAGCCGATTCTTTGCCGACTTCATTCCAACTTGTGCCTGCCACGTTACCGTTGCAGCAGATGTCATCTCTCACCAATGTTTTGCCATGGTGGGTGCCTGTACCCGCCGACATTGGCGATAAGCGACATTTCGCTCAAGCCAGGTGGCAGAAAACACTCAATTTTGGGCAAAATGATGGCGCAACTGGTGCGGGATTGCATCATTTTTGACGCAAATCCGACGTGTGTTTCAAGTCGAGACCTATATGTAGTGGTTTCGCCGTTCAGAACCCCAAGAAGGCGAATGGGGACGCCGTGGCGTCCCCATAAAGTTGAGTATCAACAGATTCGTTCCCAGAATCACACCCAGGGGCGTGCCTGGCCCGCATGATCCTCGAACTTCTCGATGTGATGGTCTTTTTCCATCGTCAGGCCAATATCGTCCAGACCGTTCAGCAGGCAGTGCTTACGATGAGAATCCACCTCGAATTCGATCACGACACCATCGGATGTGGTGATCTGCTGATCTTCCAGATGCACGGTCATGCGGGCGTTTTCGCCTCTATGCGCGTCTTCCATCAGAACCGCATGATGTTCTTCTTCGACCACGATGGGCAGGATGCCGTTCTTGAAGCAGTTGTTGAAGAAGATGTCGGCAAAGCTGGTCGAGATCACAACCTTGATGCCGAAATCCTTGATCGCCCAGGGCGCGTGTTCGCGCGATGAGCCGCAGCCGAAATTGTCGCCAGCCACCAGAATCTCGGTTTGCCGATAGGCGGGTTTGTTCAGAATGAACTCTTCATTCTCACCGCCGTGATCATGATAGCGCATCTCGTCAAACAGTACGACGCCAAGGCCGGATCGTTTGATCGTTTTCAGGTGCACTTTCGGAATGATCATATCGGTGTCGATATTGATCAATGGCATCGGGGCGGCCACTCCGTGGACTTTGTCAAACTTTTCCATGTCTACACTCCTGCGGGGGAGGGCCGCGCCCATGCCCCGCGTTTAAGCTTGTTTCGCTTCAGTTGTTTCGCCTTTGGGTGCGTCTTTGATGAAGAGCGCCATGAACACCAGGCCCAGACCGTTGAACACCATCTCGATCCCCAGCAGGATGCCGAGCAGTTGCAACAGCACGACAGGATCGGTTGCTGCGAACCGCCAGATGAGCATCGCCAGAACAATCGACATCACGCCCGAGATCAGTGTCGCCCAGAAATACTGCGTACCTTTCATCTGGAACGACAAAATGACCCGCGCGATACCGCCTGCCATGAACAGGATCAGGCAGACCGTCGCCAGCGTCACGGTGCCCTGCAGCGGGTGATCCAGAAAGGACCAGCCCAGAAACAGCATCACCGCACCCATAATAAGCGACAGGATTTTGTTGCCGGTGCCCTCGACGGTGAACCCACCGACCACCTGCAATGCCCCTGAAATCAGCAGCAGTACGCCGGTCACCACCGTTACGGCAATCGACGCCACTGCAGGCGCGCCCAGCACAAAAAGGCCGAACACTATGGACAGAAGCCCCATCAGGAGCCATTTGATCCAGTCACTCATGTCTTAAATCCCTCAAATATCCAGTTATGAGGGCAGCTTACATCAACTCGCGGACGTCTGTCAGCCGTCCTGTGATTGCCGCTGCGGCAGCCATTGCGGGGCTTAGCAGGTGGGTGCGCCCGCCGCGGCCCTGACGGCCTTCGAAGTTGCGGTTCGAGGTCGCGGCGCAGCGCTCGCCCGGTTGCAACTGGTCGGGGTTCATCGCCAGGCACATGGAACATCCCGCCAAACGCCATTCGAACCCGGCCTCTTTGAAGATCTCGGCCAGACCTTCTTCCTCGGCCTGCGCGCGGACAAGGCCTGAACCAGGCACAACCATCGCCCGCATCCCGTCCTTGATCTTTTTGCCCTTCAGAATCTCGGCAGCGGCGCGCAGGTCCTCGATGCGGCCGTTGGTGCAGGACCCGATAAAGACGGTGTCGATTTCGACGTCGCTGAGCTTCTGACCGGCTTCCAGACCCATATATTCGATGGACCGGCGGGCCGCATCGACTTTGCCACCTTCGAAATCCTCGGGGTGAGGCACGGATGCAGTGATCGGCAGCACGTCCTCGGGGCTGGTGCCCCAGGTGACGACCGGCGCGATGTCTTCGCCGCGCAGGGTGATAACCTTGTCGAAATGCGCGTCTTCATCGGTGAACAGCGTTTTCCACCAGTCCATCGCTGCTTCCCACTGGGCCCCTTTCGGCGCGTGTGGGCGGCCTTTGACATATTCGAACGTGGTCTCATCCGGGGCGATCAGGCCAGCGCGGGCGCCGCCTTCGATGGCCATGTTGCAGACGGTCATGCGGCCTTCCATCGACAGATTGCGGATCGCTTCGCCGCAATATTCGATGACATAGCCGGTGCCACCAGCGGTTCCGGTCTCACCAATCACAGCCAGAGTGATATCCTTGGCGGTCACACCCGGCTGCAATTTGCCGGTGATTTCCACCTTCATGTTTTTGGATTTCTTCTGGATCAGGGTCTGCGTGGCCAGAACGTGTTCAACCTCGGACGTGCCGATGCCATGGGCCAGCGCACCGAACGCTCCATGAGTCGCTGTGTGGCTGTCGCCGCAGACAACGGTCATGCCGGGCAGGGTCCAGCCCTGTTCGGGGCCAACGATGTGCACGATGCCCTGGCGAACGTCATTCACCGGGTAATAGTGAATGCCGAAATCCTTGGCGTTCTTGTCGAGTGCTTCGACCTGAATGCGCGACTCGGGGTTTTCAATGCCGTTCACGCGATCCGGCGTGGTGGGCACGTTGTGATCCGGTACCGCGATGGTCTTTTCCGGCGCGCGCACCTTGCGACCCGCCATGCGCAGGCCTTCGAATGCCTGCGGGCTGGTCACTTCGTGGACCAGATGGCGGTCGATATACAGCAGGCAGGTGCCATCATCGGCTTCGTGCGCGACATGGGCATCCCAGATCTTGTCATAGAGTGTTTTGGGGGACATCGGTCCTCTCCCGTATGTATTGAGATTTAGCTGGCGAGTGGCTGGACGCCGCTTATAGGCGGGCCAGAACCGTGCGGGCGGCCCCAAAGAACCGTTCACGCAGTCGCGTGCGGTCTTGCAACGTAGGTGCTGGGGTCAGATTGAGTCTCATGCGCATCAGATATATCGCGTCAGTCCGTCAATCAAGGCGCAATCCTGCGGCGGGCTTGCATCATGCGTCAACGCTGTCCAAGCTGACAAGCAGGAGACGTGCATGAACCCAGACCTGATACCCAGTTCGCTGTCTGATCTGTATCAGACCATGATCGAGGCCTTTTCCCTGCAATTCGATAGACTGGTCGATCTGGTCATTACACCGGGCTGGCGCCAACATCAGCTGGTCATCATCCTGGGTCTCTGGGCGCTGGCCTATGTGTTGAAGCTGGTTACGCAGGGCCGATGGGAGGCCTGGGCCCGTGCCCGCTCTGGTTGGCCCAAATGGCGGTTGCGAACGCTGATCCAGCTGATGCAACGTCTGACGCTTGTCTATTTCGTCACGTTGTCCTGGATGCTGTATCTGGTGATGCAGCAGATCACCTGGCCATCGCGCAGCTATATCATCGGGGTGGTGGCAACATTGGCGACCGCCTGGCTGGCGATTGCGCTAGTGGCCCGTCTGGTCCGAAACCGGACGCTGCGGCGAATTTTCAAATGGGCAATGTGGGCCTATGCGACGCTGATTGCGCTGAACTTGACCGATGACGTCGCTGGGTTTCTGGATGGGGTGGCGATCTCGATCGGGGATCTGCACCTCTCGGCGTTGGGTATCCTCAAGGCGCTTTTGCTGATTGGCGTGTTGTTGACGCTGGCCCGTCTTGGCACCGGTGCTGCTGAACGTGGCCTCAAACGCAATGACGATATCTCGCCGTCAATGCAGGTCTTGTTGGCCAAGGGATTACAGGTCGTCATCTATGGCGCCGTCTTCATGGCCGCCATTCGGACGCTGGGCTTTGACTTGACGGGTATTGCGCTGTTGTCGGGGGCCATTGGCGTCGGCATCGGCTTTGGTTTGCAGAAAGTGGTGTCGAATCTGATCTCGGGCATCATCATCCTGATGGATCGGTCGATCAAACCGGGCGATGTGATTTCGCTGGGCGACACGTTCGGCTGGATCAACGCGCTGGGCGCGCGCTATGTCTCGGTGGTCACACGGGATGGGCGCGAATACCTGATCCCGAACGAGGATTTGATCACCAATCAGGTGGTAAACTGGTCGCATTCGGACCGGTTCGTGCGGCTGGATCTGACATTTGGCACTAGTTACACGGATGACCCCTATAATGTGCGGGCAACGGCAATCCATGCGGTTAAATCTGTCGAGCGTGTGCTCAGTGGCAGCGGACATGACGCGGTTTGCCATATCACCGGCTTCGGCGACAGCAGCGTGGACTATGTGCTGCGGTTCTGGATCAGCGATCCGACCAAAGGGCTGACCAATATACGGGGCAATGTCTATCTGGCGCTGTGGGACGCATTCCAGGCCGAAGGCATCTCGATCCCCTTCCCGCAGCGAGAGGTGCGCGTGCTGAACGACGACACCGATGCGCAACAGCTTGCCACCGACTAAGCAAACGTTGCGGCCCTTTGGCCCCGTGTTCATTGAAATGTTGCAATCTCCTTGCTACCTTATTAGTACCCCGGCGCCGGGATATCATGGCGCGCAGCAAAGGAGGACTATGTCCTGTCTCTACACACTCAGGCGGGTTTGCCCGCCGAAGATGGGGCCAACATGATGGCCCACTCTCAGTCAATCAGCGATAAGCTGCTTGAACGCATCCTTTCCTCACTTTCCGATGACAAGGCCGAAGACGTCGTGCAGATCAACCTGCAGGGCAAATCGTCCGTCGCGGATCACATGGTCATTGCCTCGGGTCGGTCGACCCGTCAGGTCTCGGCCATGGCGGAAAAGCTGACGGATCGCATCAAGCAGGAATTCGGTTTCACCTCGAAGGTCGAAGGCAAGGATGCCGGCGACTGGGTGCTGATCGATACGGGCGACGTGGTCGTTCATATCTTCCGCCCCGAAGTGCGTGAATTCTATCAGCTGGAAAAGATGTGGCAGCCTGCGGGCGGCAGCGCCTCGGCCAACTGAGGCGCTATCCCGGCCTGCATTAACGGGCCGGCGGCGAGAGAGATATGCGGATCAGCATAGTTGCGGTCGGGCGATTGCGCGCCGGACCCGAGAAATCCCTGCTTGATGATTACCTGACCCGATTTGATCGGACCGGCCGCGCGCTGGGCCTTGGGCCTGCGCGGGTGATCGAGGTCGAAGACAAGAAAAACGCAGGGATGGGGGCCGAGGCCACATTGCTGCGCAAGGCGCTGCCCAAAGGCACCGTAATCTGCACGCTGGATGAACGGGGGCGGGTGATGTCCTCGCCCGATTTTGCCCAAAAGCTGGGCGGTTGGCGCGATGCGGGGCGGCAGGATCTGGCGCTGATCATTGGCGGTGCCGACGGAATAGACCCTGATCTGCGCGCCGAGGCGGGTTTCTCCATCTCTTTCGGGTCCATGGTCTGGCCCCACATGCTGGTCCGTGTGATGCTGGCCGAGCAACTTTATCGGGCCGCAACCATCCTGTCGGGCGGTCCCTATCACCGGGTCTGACATGGCGCAGCTATTGATCGTTTACCATTCACGCACCGGCGGCGCCCGGCAGATGGCCGAAGCTGCTGCCGAAGGTGCGCACGATGAGGCCGACACCGTTTTGAAGCCCGCAGAGCGGGCTGGACCCCAAGATCTGCTGGCCGCAGATGGCTATATCTTCTGCGCACCCGAAAACCTGGCGGCGATTTCGGGCGTGATGAAAGAGTTTTACGACCGCTGTTATTATCCGGTTCTTGGTCGCATCGAAGGTCGCCCCTTTGCCCAGATGATCTGTGCCGGGTCCGACGGGCAGAATGCGGCACGACAGACGGCCCGAATTGCAACCGGATGGCGGCTGAAAGAAGTTCAGTTGCCGTTGATCATATGCACCCATGCACAAACGCCCGAGGCGATCCTAGCCGAAAAACGCATCCCCGAAGAAGCACTGCAGACATGCCGCGACTTGGGGCAGGCGATGGCCGCAGGGCTGGCGTTGGGCGTATTCTGAGGTCAGTTCAGCGGCACAACAATGATTTCGTCTGCCCAGCCATCCACGCTGCAACGGGCCTGTATCTGGACCTGAGATTTGCCATCAGGAATTGCCACCCCGCCCAGCGAGCGGGTAAAGGGCTGTTCCGTCTCATGCGGGTGATGCAACACACGCATCCCCAGCTCATTCCCGTCCATATCCAGCACACGCCAGCCATCGGCATAGTGATCCCATCCGGTGTCCGGATGCCGGATCGTCACGTCGAAACGCCAACTGCCACCGCTGGACGAGGCGTTGACCTGCTCGATCGTTGGCGGATCGGCTAGGGTGGGGCTGGCCAGAAAGGTGCAGAGAATCACATATCGCATGTTTCGATCCTAAACTCTTGGCGGTATAGAGCTTCGCTCTAATAGAATCAGCTCCCGGCCGAATTCTATGGAATTGCCCACTGCAGCAAGGCTTATATTTGGAAGCATATTTTTAATGCAAGCTATGCAAGGTGAAACAGACAGTTATCGGAGCGTGTCTAGAGCACGAATTGAGCGTTCGATTCTCAAGCTACTGAGACCACTTGAACTTGCCAGTTTGTTTACCGTTCATGTCGTGAAAAGTACCCTTTCCACTGGGCTTGAACAAATAAACGACCCCGAATTCCTTGAAGACGACCTGCAGACCGTTCTTGGTCTTTGTCATCGGATTGTTTGCCGGCGAAGTATTAGTGTCTCGCAAGCACAAACCACTGTTGGATTTACAAGATACGATCTGCGGACTGTAAGGCCCTCCGTTCTTTGAGTGCCAGTCGGAAGTTACCGTAAGTCTGGACCCTGCCGCGATATCCTGAGCCAAGGCCGGTGACATCGAAGTCAACAAAGTTATTGCTATGCCTACGAACACTTTTTTCATGGAACTATCTTTCTTTAAAAAATTTGAAGCATCTTGGCAGATTTGAGTTAACTGTCAAATCTTGTCGGCAAGGATAATGCTACTCGGCTGCTCAGGACTCAGATCGGACAATCGTTGCGTGTTGACCAAAAGCTCGCTTCGACCCACATGAAAACCTGCTGGCAAAAAGTAAGAACCAAAAGCCGGGCGTCAACGCCACGGCGATGGCATGGGGTCACGACTGCGTGTTGCCAACCTGCGCCATCAAGATCGCGCGGGATTGCGAGGCGAATTCGCGTCGGTAAAGCAGGCCTGCAGTGATAACTGTGCCGACGATCAACGCGAGTGGCCCCAGAAACCATGCAAGCAAGGCCAGTGCGAAATAGGTAGAGCGCAGCCCGCGGTTAAAGCTGCGGGCGGCGGTGACACAGATCTCGGCCGATTGCGTGGCGCGGGGATAGGCGATGGGATTTTCGGGCTCATTCGGGACCGCGGCCATCAGTACCGCGCAATAGCCGAACAGACGATGCGCCCAGACATATTTCAGAAAGGCATTGGCCAGCAGCAGGACGACGGCGAGTATCTTGATCTCCCACACCAGGGCTGGAAAGCTGCCGATGGCCAGATCACTGGCGACACCGGCCAGACGCTCGGTATTGCCCAGCAGGGCCAGGCCACCACCGATGGCAATCATCGTGGTCGAGGCAAAGAAGGTACTGCCTTGCCGCATCGTGGCCACGACCTGCGCGTCAAACATCCTTGGCTGGCGTGTGACCATCTCGCGCATCCAGTCGCGGCGATACTCATCCATCATCAAGGCCACTGACCGCTTCTTTGGCGACGGGTTTTCGATCATCCACCCAAGGCACAGCCAGGCCCCCATCATCAGCGTTATGGCGGCAAAATCCAAAGGGGCAAACAGAGCGGCGCGGTCAATCCAGGTCATGGCCGTGACAGTACTTCCGGAAGTCGGAACTTGCCATACTGACAAATTGGTAATATTATTTTACCAAACCAAGGAGCCTGCCATGGAAATGCCAAAGCCAAGCCCTGATGTCCTGCGTCGCAAAGATGCGGTGGTGGCGCGCCTGTCGGGGGTTCTGCCGGACGACGCGATCATTTATGACCCGGCCGAGACACGCGCCTATGAATGCGATGCTTTGACCGCCTATAGATGCCCGCCGATGCTGGCGGTTTTGCCTTCGACAACGCAGCAGGTCTCGGATATCTTGCGCATTTGCCATGACGAAGGCGTACCGGTGGTACCGCGCGGTGCAGGTACGTCGCTGGCCGGGGGCGCGCTGCCAACAGCTGATTGCGTCATACTGGGCGTGGCCCGGATGAACGACGTGCTGGAGGTTGATTATGACAACCGATTCATCAAGGTCCAGACTGGGCGCACCAACCTGAGCGTCACCGGCGCGGTCGAGGAAGAGGATTTCTTTTATGCCCCCGATCCATCGTCGCAACTGGCTTGCGCGATTGCGGGCAATATCGCGATGAATTCCGGCGGGGCGCATTGCCTGAAATACGGGGTGACCACGAACAACCTGCTGGGTGTGACCCTGGTAATGATGGATGGCAGCGTAGTCGAAATCGGTGGCGCTCATCTGGACGCGCCGGGTCTTGACCTGCTGGGGGTGATCTGCGGGTCCGAAGGGCAACTGGGCGTTGTCACCGAAGCGACCTTGCGCATCCTGCGCAAGCCAGAAGGCGCACGGCCCGTCCTGATGGGGTTTGATGACAATGAAATCGCAGGCCAATGCGTTTCGGACATCATCAAGTCCGGTATCTTGCCTGTCGCGATTGAGTTCATGGATCGCCTGTGCATTCAGGCCTGCGAAAACTTTGCGCATGCCGGGTATCCGGAATGCGAAGCATTGTTGATTGTCGAGGTCGAAGGCTCGGAGGCCGAGATCGACAGCCAGCTGGCCAAGATTGTCGAGATTGCAAAACGCCACGATCCGGTCGAGCTGCGCGAGAGCCAGTCGGCGGATGAAAGCGCCCGGATCTGGTTGGGCCGCAAATCGGCCTTTGGCGCCATGGGGCAGATGAACGACTATATGTGCCTGGATGGGACCATCCCGGTATCGGCGCTGCCCGCCGTATTGCGCCGGATTGGTGAGCTGAGCGATGAGTTCGGCCTGCCGGTTGGAAATGTATTCCATGCCGGTGACGGGAACATGCACCCTTTGATCCTGTTTGATGCCAACAAACCCGGCGACCTCGAAAAATGTGAGGCGTTCGGGGCGGAAATCCTGAAACTTTGTGTGGATGAGGGCGGTTGCCTGACCGGCGAGCACGGTGTGGGAATCGAAAAGCGCGATCTGATGCATCATCAATATGCCCCTGCCGATCTTGAAGCGCAGATGGCGGTTAAAGATGTGTTCGATCCAGGATGGTTGCTGAACCCGGCTAAAGTGTTCCCGCTGGACGCCTCCGAACCGCGTCGCAACCCGCAAATAGCCGAAAAATAGGCTCTAACAAAGAGATATATGATGAAACCCACGTCCGAAACTGAACTGGCCCAGATGGTTGCCGGACTTACAGGTGCCGTGCGTATCACAGGCGGCGGCACTCGTGGCATTGCGGGTTCCGGCCAAGTGATTGAAACCTGCGGGATGACAGGCATCACACTGTATGAACCCGGCGCCTTAACGCTGGTTGCGCAGGCCGGAACACCGCTAGCCGAGGTTGAGGCCGCATTGGACGCCGAGGGCCAGCAACTGGCCTTTGAGCCGATGGACCATCGCAGCCTGTTGGGCACCCAAGGCGAGCCGACCATCGGCGGTGTGGTTGCCGCCAACATCTCGGGGCCGCGCCGCATTCAGGCAGGCGCATGTCGCGATTTCTTACTGGGGGTGCGATATGTCGATGGCACCGGGCAGGTGATCAAAAATGGCGGGCGGGTGATGAAGAATGTCACTGGCTATGATCTGGTCAAGCTGATCTGTGGGTCCTGGGGAACGTTGGGCGTGCTGACCGAAGTGTCGCTGAAAGTCCTGCCCAAGCCGGAACACACAGCAACGCTGTCAGTGACCGTATCTAATGCAGAAGCAGCGATAAAAACGCTGTCCGCAGCGCTTAGATCTCCGTTCGAGGTCACTGGCGCAGCTTATGACCCGGAGTGCGAAAAAGCCTTTGTTAGGGTCGAAGGATTTGCAGGCTCCGTCGCTTACAGAACCGAGAGGCTGACATCCGAACTGTCTGGGTTCGGCCAGATCGCAAATGTCGATGAACCGGCAACGCTGTGGACGGCGACCCGCGATGTTCACGCGTTCCGGGGCAAGGCTGGCGACGTGTGGCGTCTGTCTGTCACGCCCGGTGACGCCCCGATGATCGCGGCGCGGGCCGAGGCTGAACAGGTGTTCTACGACTGGGGCGGCGGTCTGATCTGGCTGCGCCTTCCTGCGGGAACCGATTTGCGGGCGCGACTTGGCACTTTTTCTGGTCATGCAACCCTTGTGCGCGGCGATGCGGAAACGGTCGAGCGGCTGGGCCGGCTCCAGCCTGAGAGTGTAGCTATACAGGCTCTAATAAAAGGCATTCGGGCGAAATTTGATCCCCGAGGGCTGTTTAACCCGGGGCTGATGGGGTAGGGCAATGCAGACAGATTTCACCGAAAAACAGCTGCAGGATCCGGCGATCCAACGCTCGAACCAGATCCTGCGCAGCTGTGTTCATTGCGGCTTTTGTACCGCCACTTGCCCGACTTATCAGGTGCTGGGGGATGAGCTCGACAGCCCGCGCGGACGGATCTACCTGATCAAGGACATGCTTGAGAATGAGCGTGTCCCGGATGAGAAAACCGTCAAACATATCGACCGCTGCCTGTCCTGTCTGGCCTGCATGACCACCTGTCCGTCGGGCGTTCACTATATGCATCTGGTCGATCACGCGCGCGAGTATATCGAGCAGAATTACAAACGCCCGCTGACCGATCGCCTTCTGCGTTGGGTTCTGGCGCAGATTCTGCCCTATCCGATGCGGTTTCGCTGGGCCCTGATCGGGGCCAAGCTGGGCCGTCCCTTCCGGTTTCTGATGCCGGATGCGCGGCTGCGGGCGATGCTGGAGATGGCACCAAAACATATCCCTCCGGTCAGCCGCAACGATGACCCGCAACGCTTTGCCCCTAAAGGAGCGCCGAAAAAGCGCGTGGCACTGATGACAGGCTGCGCCCAAAAGGCGCTGAACACGGATATCAACGACGCCACGATTCGCCTGCTGACCCGACTGGGCTGCGAAGTCGTTGTGGCCAAAGGCGCGGGATGCTGTGGTGCGCTGACCCATCACATGGGCAAGGTAGCTGACAGCCATAAAGCGGCGGCGGCCAATATACAGGCCTGGACCAGAGAGATCGATGGCCAGGGGCTGGATGCCATCGTCATCAACACCTCAGGTTGTGGTACGACCGTCAAGGATTACGGGCACATGTTCCGAAACGAGGCTTTGGCGGCAGATGCCGCGCGGGTTTCGGCGATTGCCATGGATATCAGCGAATTGCTGGTGCAACTGGACCTGCCCGGAGGCCAGCACAAGGGCATGACCGTCGCCTATCATGCCGCTTGTTCTTTGCAGCATGGGCAAAAGATCAAAAACCATCCCAAAGACCTGTTGAAGAATGCGGGTTTCACCGTGTTAGAGCCTTCTGACAGCCATCTGTGCTGTGGCAGCGCCGGGACCTATAACCTGATGCAGCCTGAAATCTCGGGTCAGTTAAAGCAACGCAAGGTTCGGACGCTTGAGGCTAAGAACCCTGATGTTATCGCTGCAGGCAATATTGGTTGCATGATGCAGATCGGTTCGGCCACGCAGATACCTATTTTGCATACGGTCGAGCTGTTGGATTGGTCCACAGGCGGGCCGTTGCCGCGTGCGATGCAGCAGGGTCATGAGATGGGAACGGCCGTGCCGATCCTGCGTTAGCTGCCTGATGCAGGGCTGCATCAGATAGAACGGGAAACGTACCGGCCCTATTTTCGCCGTACCCGACAGCTATGAGTATGCGCTGGAAGCAACGCCGGAGAACCGCTTGAAAAACTGGATCAAGGCTTTTGCGCTGGCACTCATGCCGATGGCCGTACTGGCGCAGGATAGCGGGCTGAAAAGTCTGGACACCACAGATGCCGGGCGGGCCTGGATGGCTGTCGGGCGCTTGAATATTGACGGCGAAGCATTCTGCACCGCGACGCTGATTGCGCAGAACCAGGTGCTGACGGCAGCGCATTGTCTTTATGATAAGGCCACAGGCCAACGTATTGACCTGTCTAAGGTCGAATTTCTTGCCGCCTGGCGTCTGGGTCGGGCATCAGCCTATCGTGCGGCGCGCAGGGCGGTGATTCACCCCGATTACTTTTACGACGACGAAACTCCGACCAACCGGATCGGTAGCGATATAGCGCTGATCGAGCTATGGCAGCCAATCCGCAGTACCTCGGTCATTCCATTTGATACTGGCGATCGCCCCGTTCGCGGACAGGAAGTTGGGGTTGTGTCTTATGCGAAGGACCGCGCTGAGGCGCCATCATTGCAAGAGGTCTGTTCGGTCGTGACCGGCGTTTCCGAGGTTCTTGTCCTGTCCTGTGATGTCGAGTTTGGATCCTCCGGCGCCCCGGTATTTGCGTTCGAGGGCGAAAGACCTCGGATCGTCTCGGTCGTGGCGGCCAAGGCGGAATTCAATGGCGAGCCTGTGGCCATAGGTACCGCAGTCGAGGTTTCGCTGCCTTTGCTGCGGAGTGAACTGTCCGCCGGGCGCGGATTCAGCGGCTCGGAAACCGGCGATTCGGCAAGCCGTCATATTGGCGCCAGGTTCGTCCGGCCATGATGCGATTTTGGGCAAGCCTGTTTTTATGCCTGGCTATGATGACAACGATGTCCCAGGCGCAAAGTGCAAAACGCAAACTCACCGACCGCGATGACCTATATGGCTGGGAGGCCGTCGGCCGCCTGGATATCGGCGCCGAGGGGTTTTGTACGGGTACGTTGATCGCACAGGATCTGGTACTGACCGCGGCCCATTGCGCCTTGGACAAAAGAACCGGTCAACCCTATGGGCCGGGGCAGGTAACCTTTCGGGCAGGGCTAAGCGACGGAACTGCGTTGGCAGATCGCAAGGTGGTGCAGATCGCGGCACATCCGGATTACACACGTTTCGCTCAACTGTCGCCCGATGCCGTGCGCGTTGATGTCGCGTTGATGCGGCTGGATCAACCGATCCCCTATTCCGTGGCCGATCCCTTTGCGTTGCATAACGGGCGCGTGGCGGGGGATGAGGTCAGTCTTGCATCGTATGGTCGGGGCCGATCGAATGCGATTACGCGGGAACGGTCCTGTAAAATCCTGCAGCGCTATCAGGGCCTGATCACATTCAACTGCGACATTACCTTTGGGTCCTCGGGTTCGGCCCTGTTGGCGCGAAACGGTCCGCGCTGGCAAATACTTTCAGTAGTCTCTGCAGTTGGTACGGATGGTCGGCAGAAAGTCGGATTCGGCATGGAATTGCAGGAAATTGTGGCCGATCTGAAGGCGACTCTGCGCCGGGATGCCCCTAAACCAAAGGCGACAATAAAGCGATTGCAGGTGGGATCAGGCAAGTCGGATACCGGTGCGAAATTCATCAGCTCCGGAGGGGGTTGAACTCGGCCAGAACGTTTCCCATGTCAAATGTATCGGGTCGCCGCAAACGGGGCCTGAGACAATCGAACGCCCGTCCGATCGGAGGGCATTACGTTCATCGCTCAAACATGAGGATACGACATATGCGTACATTTGACTTTGCACCGCTGCACCGCGCCACCGTAGGTTTTGACCAGATCGCTGACATGATGGATCGCGTTCTGACCAATGATGTGGCTCAACCCAGCTATCCGCCCTACAACATCGAAAAAACCGATGTCGACACCTATCGTATCTCGGTTGCTGTTGCCGGTTTTTCCGAGGCCGATCTTTCGGTCGAAGTGAAAGAGAATTCGTTGGTCGTCGCCGGTAAGAAAACTGCGGAAGACAAAGATCGCAGCTATCTGCACCGCGGCATCGCCACCCGCGCGTTCGAGCGCCGTTTTGCCCTTGCCGACCACGTTCGTGTTACCGGTGCCAGCCATGAGAACGGCATGCTGAATATCGATCTCAAGCGCGAGGTGCCCGAAGCCCTGAAAGCCCGCCGGATCGAGATTTCGTCCAGCAAGGCCATCGAAAAGGATGTGGTTGACGCCAAAGCCGTAAACTGAGGCAGTCAGTCACCACGCCGCGGTAATCGTTCCTCTCTGGATTACCGCACCATGCGCCCCGCGTTCCTCCAGACGCGGGGCGTTGCCTTTACGGCCATCTGTACAGCGAAGGTTTGGGCGGATCAGACCGACAGGCAGATGTATTTCATCTCCAGATAGTCTTCCATGCCATGATGGCTGCCTTCGCGGCCCAAGCCGGATTGTTTGACGCCGCCAAACGGGCCCAACTCGGTTGAGATGATGCCGGTGTTCACACCAACGATCCCGTATTCCAGCGCTTCGGCCACTTTGTAAACGCGGCTGAGATCCTTGGCATAGAAATACGAGGCCAGACCAAAGATCGTGTCATTGGCCATGGCGATCACGTCGTCTTCATCCTCGAACTTGAACAGCGGTGCCAGCGGGCCAAAGGTTTCGTCCTGCGCCACCAGCATGTCCTGCGTCACACCGGTGACAATGGTCGGCTCAAAGAAGGTGCCGCCCAGATCGTGCGGCAGGCCACCGGTCAGGATTTGGCCGCCTTTGTCGGTTACATCCTTGATATGTTCCTGCACCTTTGCAACGGCGTCATCATTGATCAGCGGTCCGGTGGTGATGCCTTCGTTCAGGCCGTCGCCGACGTTCAGAGCCTCGACCGCAGCCTTCAACTTGGCAGCAAACGCGTCATAGACACCGGCCTGCACATAGATGCGGTTGGCACAGACACAGGTCTGGCCGTTATTGCGGAACTTGCACATCATCGCGCCTTCGACGGCGGCATCCAGATCGGCATCGTCAAACACGATGAACGGCGCATTGCCGCCCAGTTCCATCGAGCATTTCATCACCTGTTCCGCCGCCTGCCGCAGCAGGATGCGCCCCACCTCGGTCGAGCCGGTAAAGGTCAGCTTGCGCACGCCGGGGTTTTCGCAGAACTCCTTGCCGATTTCGCTGGCGCGCGACGAGGGCACCACGTTGAACACACCGGCGGGGATGCCTGCCTGCTGGGCCAATGCGCCCAGAACCAGCGCCGACAAGGGTGTCTCGGCGGCAGGCCGGGCGACAAAGGCGCATCCGGCTGCAAGCGCCGGTCCGGCCTTTCGAGTGATCATCGCATTGGGGAAGTTCCAGGGCGTGATCGAGGCCGCAACGCCGATGGGCTGTTTCAGCACCATGATGCGTTTGTCGCGCTGATGACCTGGAATAGTCTCGCCATAGATGCGCTTGGCCTCTTCGCCGAAAAACTCGATGAACGAGGCACCATAGCCGATCTCACCCACGGCTTCGGCCAGCGGCTTGCCCTGTTCGGCGGTCAGGATCTTGCCCAGATCCTCGGCGTTTTCCATCATCAGATCGTACCAGCGGCGCAGGATCACCGCACGTTCCTTGCCGGTCAGCTTGGCCCATTCCTTTTGCGCGGCCTCAGCCTGAGCGATGGCACCTGCAACCTGTGCACGGCTCAGATCGGCGACCTCGGCGATCACGTCGCCCCGCGCAGGGTTGGTGACGGAAAACGTCCCATTGTCACCATCGACCCACTGGCCGCCGATATAGGCCTTGGTCACCAGCAGATCGGGGTTTTTCAGAATGGATTTCAGGTCGGTCGTAGTATCCAGCATGGGTCGGACTCCGGCAGAAAAGGGTTTGCGCGCACCCAAACAGGTGGCGTCGCATTTGTCTATGTCCACTCGGCGGGCAGGATCAATCCAGATTTGATCAAATTCATCGTTGCAGAGTGCAGATATCTCGCCTGCGTGGCCTATCTTTTTCGATACGAAATTGTAAAAGTCTCGGTGATTTGAGGGCTCAAGGGGATGTAAATGAACATAACATTCCCTATCTTATTGGGTAAATATAGAAAACAGGGGACAGCAGAGATGTCGAACCAGCAATTCGAAGCGTTGATTGAAGAAACACAGACGAAAGTGCGCGAAAGCCAGTCGCAGATCCAAGGACTGACCTCGCGGATTGAGGCTGCACGGGCCAAGATTGGCACGGCCGAGGCGGATATCGATATCGAGAACGCCACTTTGGAAGATGTGCACGCCCATACCGAAGTCATGAACGCCAATATCGCCGAGCTGATCATGGGTCTGGATGACGTCACCAGCGCATTCTCTAAGGATTTTGACGAGATGCGTTCAAAATCCGGGTGGGAGACGTTTGTTGGCATCTTCTCGAAGGGTAAATCTGAATCGATGCGGCAGGAGCGGATGCGCACAGCCAGTATCGACGACAAGCTGCAGGACCTGATCGCCAAATCCGACGTGATCGTGAAACTGCTGGAAGGGCAGCTGTCGGTGCTGGAAGAGCAGCGCGTGAAGGTCGAAAACAACCTGACCGGCACGCTGGATGACCGTGAGGCCACCGTGGCCGAGTTGGAAGCGCTGCGGGCTGAGATTCAGGGCATGGACCCGACAATTATCACGCTGGAGAACAAGATCAGCGTCGAACAGGACGCCGCCGCGCGCACCCAGCTTGAGACCGAGCTGGCTGAGCTGAACAAGCAATACAACGCCAAGGTTCAGGAAGAGCAGGTCAAGCTGGCCAAAAGCCAAACGCTTGAGCGCTATATCGAAAAGGGCAAGACCTGGGTCGATTCCCTGCAGAACCAGGCGGCGACGCAGATGGTGCTGATCAACAAGCTGCAGACAGACACGCAACAGCGCGTGGTGCTGTATGACGCCCTGACCAAATCGCTGAAAACCGCGCAGCAGCAGGACGTGGCCCACCGCATCAACGAGATCGGCGTGCAGACCGACCAAGAGGCGCAAACCGCCATGGCCTCGATCGGCACCGCGACCAACCAGAAGATGGCCGACATGCTCGAGGCGCATGAGGACCACATGGTCTTTGCCCGCGACGTGCTGGAGAAAAAGGCCAAGGCAGATGAACGCTTTGCCCGCCGGTTTGCGTCGATTGTCGAGAAGCATGATAAGAATTTGTATGGGGGTTGATCTTGGAACTGCTGGAGTTTTTTACATTTCTGGTGGCTCCAGAGAACTGGTTTTGGTGGATCGTTCTCGGCAGTTTCTGGCTTGTGTTCTCAGTGATGTACGCCGTTCTAGGCGGACCGTTTGGATGGGTGGCCGTCGTTCTTGTGGTCGCCAGCCTTTCTCATTCGGCTCATCGTTTGTGGAACGGAACCGTTGACTGAACAAATTCAACAAAGACCCAAGGTCGTCGGCTTCAGAATACTCTGGTTCGGTATAGCGATGATTTTTTGGCCTATTTTGGCGGCGTTTTTGTCCGGGCTTTTGTTTGCACAGGGCAGCTTTGGAATGTTCATAGCTCGTGTATCCTACCATTTGGCGTTTTTGCTGGGCACTCCCAGTATGCTGGCGGGCGTCGTGGCCGTAATGTGGGCTCTCGTTCTATTAAGAAAACAGAAGCGTCAATCGCAGGCAAACGTGAATGAGTGACCTTAACCTCACCCAAGACCATGTCGGCCTGACCGATACCTTCGCCTCGCGTCGTTACTTTCGCAAATTCGAGGTAATCACCGTCCACCTTCTGCGCGTGGCCGCGACGATGGAGGCGGAGGGCGCGATCTCAAAACAAGAGGTGCGGATCGTGTCGAGCTATCTCTCGGGGCTGCTCTACACCTTCCGTGCGCTGTCCATGAAATACCTGCTGGTCGGGCGCGATACGGGGCGGTTCTTTGGCAGCCTCGCCATGGACAAGCGCGACAGCGGCTTTCCGGTGGCGGCCGAGCTGCTGACCATGGCCAATGACGCGCAGCAGGCGCAGGTGCATCTGGCGAATATGCCGTCCGAGGATGAGCTGAAAACCGACATGGTTCGCACCATCATCAGCGACCGGGAGATCCCGACCAAGCTGCAATTCGCGCTGTCCCAAAGGCTCTATTACGAGGAATTGCTGAAGGGTGAGCTGTTCTGGGCCCGCAATGATCCCGAATGTCACTGGATTGGCAATGAGGGCGAACGGCGCAGGTTCCTGATCCACTGGGCCGTCTATGACAGCCAAATAAACCTGCCGGTCATCTACCTGATGGAGTTGGAGGATTCGGGGCGCACGGCCCTGCCCAAAGATCAACGCCGCTGGCCCGAAGTGCAGGCGCATCTGATGGCGCAATCCTTGGGTGGTCTGAAACTGGTGACCATTGCCAAAGGCTTTGATCAGGATTTCGACGACCTGCATCCCAAACACCTGCGCCGCATTCATGTGGGGCCAATGTATTCCTCGGCCTTTACCGAGCAATCCGGCCCGCTGCGGCAGGTGCTGGAGGATGCGAAATCCCCTGCGGGTCAGGATTGGGCATTGGCCTGGACCACTGAAGCGCTGCGAAGCGAGGATGTGATTCAAGAACGCTCAGGCTGGTTCGGGACCGTAGACCGCGAGGTCTTTGCGCTGGACCCATTCGGCGGGCAGGGGGCCGAGACGGGGGCGACGCAAACCGAACGCTCGATCATTCTGCCACAACGCCCGTTCCAGGTACTGGCCGAGCGCAACCCGCCGGGTTTTGGTGACGTGCGCAAGTTCGTCGTCAGCAAGACCGGGCAGGTGTTGAGATATTGAAGACAGTAAAGGCTATTTTGAGATGAGTTTGACGTCAGACCAGATGGAATTGCGCGAAGACGATATTCGCAAGCACTACACTGCGGCCACCGCCTTGATGAACGGGTTCGAGCACGCGCCGCGGATTGCCAAAGCGGTTGAGGCCGCGGTTGAGAGGTCGCCGGGCGTCTCCACAGGTCGGCGGTTTCGGTCTACCACGCCGGGTCTGGTGACACGGCGCACTGTGCGGGCCGACGGGGTGCATCTGGTGGAACGGATTGAGGCGTCTGATGATGGCGATACGTTGGTTTCTCCGCCGCAGGCCACCACGCAACAGGCTATTCGTCGCGCCGTCGCCATCGCTCTGGCCGTGTCTGAGGCCTATGCCGAACAAACCCCTCTGGCCGATCTAAAACGTGCGAATTTGGCCGGGGATTTGCCCGCCGCGCGCAAGACCGAATTCTCGGAACTGCTGACGGCCGAGGCGCTGATCACCTCGCACAGTTTCGGCAATGCACTGGCCTATTTGATGTCCTCACATCTGGGTGAAACCACCGTTGATATTGGAGAAATCGAAGAGGTTCTGACCGACAATGGCCAGCTCGCCCTGCACGGCGCGCTGTGGGAGCTGGACCAGACCCTGGCCAAACACGCCCCCGATGACGCCCATCTGATCGCCGCCACCAGCGCCTATGCCGAGCAGCTGATGGACAAGGCCGCCCTGCGTGCTCAATCTGCAGGCCATCTGGCCCCGTTCCAGAACGCCGCCTGGCATATTGAGGCTGACGACCTGACAATCCGGGGTTTTGAGCCAGCGTCCAAAGCTAAATCCACCACCCTCACCATGACGTTCAAGAAACCGAACGAGGTGGTCGGCAACCATATCGCCAAATATCAGGCGATGAAGTTGGCCAAGATGGTGATGGCCTATGATTTCGATCGTCGTCTGAACCCGTTCGCCGAACTCGGCGGGTTCATCTTTACCTTCATGGGCGACGGCAAGCCGGGCACCGGCAAAACCACCCTGATCCAGATGATGGCCGGGCTGATCAATGACTATTGCCACAACGCGGGTTATCCGTTCCGCTATCAGAACCTGAGCACCGACAATATCGACAGCTATCAGGGCAAATCCGGCCAGAACGCCAAAGCGTTTATCAACACGATCCTCGACCCTTCGGTCATCGGGTTCGGCACCATCGACGACATCGACCAACTGGCGGGCAAACGCGGCGACCGGCAGTCCTCAGCCGGGCAGTTGGAAATCACCGCAGTGCTGATGGAAAGCTTTGCGGGCGCCAACACCGTCGTGCGCGGCAACTGTACCTTTGGCATGTTCTCGAACTACCCCGAGAATGTGGACGACGCCCTGCGCCAGAGGGCGGGCGCACGGTTTCTGGTGGACGGGCCGCAAACACGCGAGGATTACATCGACATCCTGCACCTGCTGATGGGCCGCAACCATGACATCCCGCTGGGCGAGCACGAAGCCTATGCCGCGCAAGAGATCAAGAAGGCCGTCGCTGCCAGTTTCGAAAGCCACTCCCGGCCGCATGAAGAGGCTCTCTTGCAGGTCTATGACCGGGTTTCAGGGCAGATCGGGCAGTTGGACACGATTGCCAAGATGGGCACCTACCTGAAGGCGATCCAACAGGTGGATGAACGGTTCACCGGCCGCGCGATCAAGAACATCACCGATGCGGTCAAGGTCCGCGCGATGGATTTCGAACTGCCCGACGAATGGATGGAGAACCCCGACCTGTTCCTGTTCCGCGACTACGTCACCAAGAAGGCCATGATCGAGGACCTGCGCCAGCCGATCACGGTGGAAATGGTGATGCAAGAGATCAATCGCTACGCCGACAGCGAGTTCCGCTATGCCGACAAGAGCGACGAGGTCGCCATCGACAACGCGGTGCGTGAGATGGGCCGGATGGAAGAGGCCAAGCGGCGGTATCTGGAGGGGAAGTGACCTATCTGATCGCCATAGGTCTACCGCTACTGGTGAGTACTGCGGTTGCTATACTAATAGGTTTACGAGCCTATCACACGGCTCGTGCGACCAAAGAGAATGGAAAGGAATGGCTTCTTCCATTGTTGGCCTACGGTGCGGCTTGCGCACCTCTAACAATTCTTGCCAGCTATGCTTTAACGGATGTTTTTGTCGACCGCTTTGCTGTGGACGCTGGCAACGCAAATCCCGCAGATGTTATGGTCTATTTTCAGCTACAGTTCTGGTTGATAGCAATACCCGTTGGATTCGCGATCATTTTTGCCTTCGCAAGAGGATTGCGCGCATGAGTTTTGAGTTAGAGAAAATCGTGGTTCTGGTTGAGCGTGATATCGCGGCGAAGCCGCGACACGCCCGACCCGCTCCCCAGGGCGGGCGCGTTCCGCACCCACCCTCGGGCCGGGAGCATCGCTACCGTTGCGCGGGAAGGCAAACGTCATGATCCGCCTCATCGAAAAAGGCCTGATGTTCGGCAACCTCGTCCACATCTCCAGCCCGGCTCTGGTCGAGCGGTATAACCGCGCGTTGCAGCATCTGGCGGGCAGGACCACGGCGTTGACGGATTTCCATGTCGATATCTCGGGCTACTCGCCTGAGGTGGGGATTGAGCTGGAGGATGAGCTCTACCTCAACCCCAACGGGGTCAACCGGCAGTTCATCCTGCTGACGACCGAACAGAAACGTGCGCCTCTGCTGAACGTCAAATTCTCGACCTCGCGCGATATCCTGCGCGAATTTATCGAGATGAACGAGGCGCAACTGTTTGCCCTGACCGCCACCGATGCGGTGGCCGGAGAACTGGTGAACTCGGTCTTCAAACTCAGCAATCCCCGCGATCTGTTCAACCTGCGCAAGATCGAGATTGAGGCCGACACCGCAGGCGGCACCCTGCGCAAGGCCGAGCAACTGGCAGGTATGGTCGAACGCTTCAAGACCGAAGAGGATGCATGGTTCGACGATGTCCTGATCGCCAAAATGATCGAAACCTCGAAGGAAACCGGTGACGTCACCCGCAACCCGGTCCGTCTGCGCCATACGGCGTTTGAGCAGCAAAATTTCTGGACGGCGCATTTCGGCGGGCTCTATCTGTTCCCGGATCTGGATCATCCGGCGGCTATCTGCATGGGCGAAAAGCCCGACGATCTGAACATCAAATACACGTTTGACCCGTCGCAGCGGAACCAGATCGCCAAGTTCCTGGACTATAACGACCTGGTCGAACCCATCGTCAAGGCGCGCGGCATGGATGCTGCTGCGATCCTGCAGCAAAAGATGGACTTCCTGACCGTCGACGCGGCCGCTGATGCCGGGGTCGATCTGACTGGCCTGAACCGCAGTGATATGCGTCGGCTGGCGCGCACCCACGCGGATCGGTTGCCAGAGGCCTATCATGGGCTGGCGCAGCTATTGCGTTGGGCGACGGATGGCGGGCGGTGGCCCCGGATCACCTCGGATCATTCGGCGTATTTCTATACGCTGCGGGCCGCCGATACGCCGAACCGTGATCTGGTGAACATGCTGCTGGCCGAATTGGCCCCACTGGACCCGCGCCAGATGTTCATCTGCCACAAAGAGCTGTTCTATAGCACCTACAAATCCTGGTCCGAGGCCAAGAAGGCCTATGTTGCTGATTTCCTCGCGCGTGAGTATCAGGTGGACAAGGCGGGTGCCCGCGCTGCCCTGTTCGGACATGAGCCGGATATGAGCGGTCGAGACAGGATCAACGAGACCGTTATCGCCCGCGTTGGTCCCTGGGGCGCGTTAGGAAAGGATTGAAATGTTCGGAGCGATGCGCCTGTTTCTGGTCCTGCTAGTCATCCAGACCGTGGCCTATTTTGCCCTGTCGCTGTATTCACGCAGTGTGCGTCGCCGCAGGCTAGAGCATTGGTGGGACGAAAAGGGCAAAACCGGAGACAAGGCAGCCTTTGTCGCACGGGGGCTGCACGTCTATGACAATTCGTTCCGGCGCAAATTGATCCTGGGTGTCTATGTTGTGCCTTGGGTAGCGATCGGGTCGCTGATCTACATTGTGAACTACATGTGAGAGGTAAAGCATGGCCTATTTGAAATGGGCATTCATTCTGATTTTCTGGGGAACGGTCGCCGTAGTCCTTCAGTATTCTCTGCCGCAACGGGATGTGGTTCGGATCGTCAACACCTATGAAGAACGGCAGGACCTGAACGACTGGACCCGGATCTTCTGGTCCGAGCCCGATGATCAGTCGGCCAGTCTGTCGAACCGGGATGTACAGTTCATTCAGGCCGTACGTGCCAATGGCAAACCGATTGTGTATCGCAACGAAGATACCAGCTGGGGTTGGCCGCCCTATTTCAAATTCGACACTGCCAATTTGTATACCGAAGCCAATGACGCGATCTCGGACAAAAACGACCCGGACTGGGTTGCCGTGACGCATTATGGCTGGCGGAATGAGTTCATGTCGATCTTTCCAAACGCTGTCTTTATCAAACATGTCGATGGTCCGGATGCGCGTCTGATCCCTTGGTTCAACATCGTCTTCCTGACGGTCTTCTTTGCGATTGTCTGGGCAATCTGGGTGCGCTGGCGCAGGTTCCGCCAGGCGCGGATCGATCCGATGATCGAGAGTGTCGAGGATGGGTTGTATGCAACCGGCGACGCCATCGGTGAGCATCGCAACCGATTCCGCAAATGGTTGGACAGTTGGAAATCAAAGTGACGTGAATTCCCGGCGGGTCTTGGAGCTGTGCGCCTACCGCCGGGATAGCCCTTCATCGAACGATGAACTCGGCGTGTAATGCTCCGGCCGCTTTGATCGTTTTCAGGATGTCGATCATGTCGCGGGGTGAGACACCCAAAGCGTTTAGCCCTGCGACGACTTCGGACAAGGTCGTGGCCTCGGGAATTTCCGCCAAACCGGTGCCTTCCTCTTCTTCGATACCGGCTACGGTACGCGGAACCACGACGGTTTCGCCTCGGGCGAACGGGTTCGGCTGAACCGCGATAGGGGCCTCTTCGACCGTCAGTGTCAGGTTGCCCTGCGAGACTGCCACGCGTGAGATCCGCACTTCCTGACCCATGACAATCGTGCCCGAACGCTGATCGACTACTACCCGCGCCTTTGTTTCTGGCTCTACTAGGATATTTTCAATGCGCCCAAGCGCATGCGCGGTCGAGATCGCCTGTGTCGCTGCAATATTCAGTTCGACCGTCCCGGAATCGCGCATGATGGCAACGGCCCGATTGAATTCTGAATTGATTGCCAGCTCGATCCGACCGGCGGTTGTGAAATCCGGTTCACGCAGGGCCAGGCGCATTTGGGTCAGATCGGAAAGCTCAAAGTCGATTTCACGTTCGACCCGAGCTCCGGATGGGATCACACCGGATGTCGGAACCCCTTGGGTGACCGAAGCCGCATCGCCTTCGGCAACGGCGCCACCTGCTAGAACTGACCCCTGTGCCACCGCATAGATCTGACCATCTGCCGCATTCAGCGGTGTCATAATAAGCGTCCCGCCCAGCAAGCTTTTGGAATCGCCGATGGCCGAAACGGTGACGTCGATCTGTCCACCAACCCGCGAAAAGGGGGGCAGGCTGGCTGTCACAAGCACGGCGGCCACGTTTTTGGGGCGAAATTCCTCACCATTCACGTTCACACCAAGCCGTTCCAGAATATTGGACATGATCTCTTCGGTGAACGGAGAGTTCCTGAGCCCGTCGCCGGTACCATTCAATCCGACCACAAGGCCATAGCCAACAAGGTCATTGCCGCGCACCCCGTCGAATTCGACAAGGTCCTTCAGCCGGATTGCCCCGGCAAAAGACAGGCTCGGAAGCAGGATCAGGAGAAGGGCAAGTATTCTCATTTCAGGAAATTCACCAACGATAGGTTCGCGTTGCGAACGGTGACAGAATACAGGTTTTCCAATTGAAATTGGACAGTCTGCAGTTGCACTGCGGTTTGATACGGGTCCGCGGCGATCAGAGAGTTTCGGCTGTATTCCAGGCTTGTACGCGCCGCCGCATTGCGCGTGGCGGCTTGTTCAATCCTGGCCTCGGCGGCGCCAACATCCGCCCGCAGGTTCACTGTGCCATCCTGCGTATTGGCAAGCTCGACCCCCAGCTGGGTGAATAGGGACGTCCGCAGATCATTGGGCAGTCCCAGATTATCGTCCGAAACCAGAGCGGCGACGGCGATGTCCCGCAACGCGGCTTTGAGCGTCGGATCGGTCGCAGTGATCGGAATAGAGACACTTTCATTCTCCGAAATGCTCATCGGTGCCAGCGCTGTATCTGAGCCCTGATAGATAACCGCATCGAACCCCGCAGGATCATTGAACCAGTCTTCTGCGGCTTGAGTGATATCCGTGAGTGTTGTCAGCCCCGTCAAATCAGCCTCTAACGCGGCCAGCAGGGTATCCGCAGACGCCAGAGGCGACACATCCGTATCCACTCCGGAAAACAGGCTTCGGCCACCCGCACGGGTATTCAAAGCAGACATGACCGTATCCAGCTCATTTCTGGCCTGAACAGAGGCATGTTTATGGGTGACCGCCTGATTGGATGTCCCATATGCCAGCAAGGACGACGTCAGGCGCCCCACCGCGTCATCGATTGTTGTCAGGCTAAGCTGCATAGCGTCGGTGAACAGGCCAGCTTCGGCTGTGGCCACCTGAAAGGCATCCAGGCGTGATAGGTTTCGATCCATATCCAGAAGATAGGAATAATCCCCATCCAGATGGCCGGAGACATCCTGCACTTTGCCTGAAGACATCTCATAAGACAGGGTTTCGATCTGATTTTTGATATCAGTCGCCCGCGATTTCAGGGTCAATCCGCGCGCGAGGTCGCCCATAGAGGTTACATTCATCATCACAGCCTCAACAACGTATCCATAAGTTCATCGACGACCGAAACCAGTCTGGCATTTGCCGCATAGGCTTGTTCGATTTGCATTAGCCGCTGCAATTCCTGATCGGTATCGACGCCCTGTTCGGCCTCAATGGCCGTCATTTCCAGATTGGCGCTGTTTGCAAACACCCGCCGCCCATCGGCCACATTTGCGTCCGACCCAATCCGTGACAACAGCTCCTCGGAGATGTCTGCGGCGCGCATGTTTCCGGCCGCGAAAACCGAGCCTGCAACAGGGCGCTCGTCGTTCAGAATTGAGCTGAAGGCGCGCAGTTGGCTGGCATCTCCGGCGCTGCCGGGTGTGGCCGCACCCAGCCCGGCCCGTAGTTTCCAGCTCTCTCCTCCGGCGTCCGGGTCAATGATTGCATTCAGACTGATGCGAGAGGCCAATCCCGTCACCGATGCCGGATCAAACCGGTTGCCATCATCGGTAAACACGCCCGGATCCGTGGCCAGCGCGGTCGGATCCAGCGCCGGCGTTTCGAACCTTTCGATAAGATCGCGCGCAACGGCATCCAGATCGACCTGAGCCTCAACCGCGATTTCATCCCGAATCTGGAATTGGGCCATCAATGCACCGCCGCGAATTTGGGCGAAATCGCCACTGGTACGGACAGGGTTTCCGTTCATCTCAAGCCCGGACAACAACCCGTTTGCCAGGGTCATATGGGGCTTGGTGTCGCCGGTTGTCGAAAAGGAGAACTCGGCCGCAGTGTTTTCCAGCAATATCAAGCCGCCATCAGAATAAAGCGAGACCTGATCATTGTCCCTTTGAATCACATTTACAGGAACCAGTTCGTTGACCTGATCAATCAGGACCTGTCGTTGATCCAGTAGCCCACCAATATCGGCGCCGGAATACTTAATGGCCGGGATCTTGGCATTCAGCTCTTCAATATCCTTGAGGGTCTGATTCAGGGTGTCGACCTGTTTGCCGATGGACCGGTCCGCGTTGGATCGCATCTGACGCAACCCTTCAGAGGCTTCGTTCAGACCGCGTGCCAGATCCTGAGCCGTGCGCGCGACCTGGTCCAGTCGTTCACTGGAATCCGGCAGGCTTGCCGCTGTTAACAGGCTGCTGTCGAAATCAGCCAGCCGAACCGAAAGCGATGCGGGATCATCGGCGGACCCTACCAAAGATTCCAACCTTGTGTGAAAGTCCGAAATGGCGGTGTGAAAGGCCAGATCGGCATCCGTGGCCCGACGGTTGGACATGAGGACGGGATCCTGATGACGAATGACACCTACGGTACGCACGCCGTGACCGGAAATCGTGTTGGTTGCCAGTTCCAGAGACCTGCGCGCGTAGCCGGGCGTCAATGCGTTTGCGATATTTTCGGACACAACCGCCGCACCGCGACTGGCGGCGGTCAGGCCGCCCAACGCGTTGTTCAATGCTGTGGACATATTCATTCTGCAGGTCCCTTTCCTGAATCAAAACCCTGATCAGCGTTTGATATTGGTTGTTTCCTGAAGCATCTCATCCACCGTTTGGATAACCTTTGCGCTGGAAGAGTAAGCCCGCTGTGTCTGGATCATCGAGGTCAGCTCGGTCGCCACATCGGTAGTGGATTCTTCGCGCGCAAAAGAAACCAGGTCGCCGGTTGGCCCGTCCCCCGCATTCCACAGAAAGAACGTCCCGCTTTCCCGGGATGGTGCATAGGTCTGGCTGTCCAGCGCGGTCAGTCCATTTGGGTTCGGAACATCCGCCAATGGGATTTGGTACATGCGTCGGCTGACGCCGGTATCGTAGAACGCATAAACATACCCGTTTTCGTCAACCTGAACGCTGGTCATGGTGCCGACCGCCGAACCGTCGCGCGTGATCGAAACTGGTGCAAATGTATCGGACAGTTGCGTGATTCCGTCGGCATCCCCGATTTCCCCTATATTGATCTCCATCGGGCCGCCGGCCACGTTCACCATAACGCTGCCGGTAGCTGGGTCATATGCACCGCCGGTGACCGCAGTTACGCTGGCCAGCGTGCCACCCGCAGTTCGGCTATCGGTGAAGGTCAGGGTGTATTCACCGATAATGGCGCCGCCCGAGGCTGAATCGCGCATGATCATCGTCCATTCGTTACTGCTGCCGGTGGCCGGCACTGTAGGGACAAGTTCGATATCAACGCTTTCGGATTTTCCCAGATTGTCGAAATATTCAACGGACAAGGGCTGCATGTCGCCAGGGGAACCCGCATCCGTAGCGGTCGCGGGCAGGTTCATGCGCAGATTCATCTGCGTCGTGGGCGCGCCCGACAGTTGATTAACACTGAGCTGAATGGGTTCAAGCGCAGCAGGCGTGTCACGTGGAACCGCAGGGATGGTTCCATCCGCATTCGCACGCCAACCCAGCAGAACAAGCCCTGATTCGGTGACCAGATATCCTTCTTCATTGGTGCGGAACGACCCTGTCGTGGTCAGCAACATCTCATTCGAACCGGCCGCGATCTGAGAACTTGGTCGTACCGGCATCATGCCGCGCCCACGCACCGCAAGGTCGGTGGAGTTGTTGGTTGTCACCAGCGAACCGCGCTGGTCGATCAGGCGTTGGCTGGTGGTGCGAACGCCCCCAGCGGAATAGCTGCCGCCCTGGCCGGAGGTGACCATAGAATGGAAATCAGTTTCCACCCGTTTATACCCGAAGGTTGATGAATTCGCGATATTGTCCGAGATCGTCGCCAGCCGGTTTGCGTTGGCCTTCAATGCGGCCACGCCAGCGTTCAGCGAAGAGGAAATTGTCATTGGCACGCCCTTCTGTTGCGTCAAATCTTGATGCAACAGCTAACGCGCTGGGCCTTAACAGCGCGCTAACAGGTAAAATGCCGTCTATCCTTTTATTCTCAGGTGCCGCGCAGAAAGATGATCTCGATCCTGTTGTTGCGTGCGGCCATCGGGTTTTCATCCGACAATTTTCGGTCGGCATGGCCGGTTACGCGGTCCAACCTGAGCGGCGCAACACCCTTGTCTTGCAGCATTTGGCGAACTTGCTGAGCGCGCGAGGTAGACAAATCCCAGGCCGGGTTTTTGGCCAGAACCACCGGCGAGGAACCGACATGCCCTCCGACCGCCATGTCATTTGTCACCAGATCAGAGGATCGGGCCACCAACAATGTCAGAGCACGCAGCATATTGGTTGGTTGGTTCGTCCCTGATTCGAACAGAGGTTGATCCTTGGTGGCAAAGAGTTCGATCACCAGACCCTCATCCGTCACGCGGGTGACGATATGTTTGAGGACCTTGTCGGACACCATGCTTTCGCCGGTTCGCCCCATAAGCTCTGATTCCAGTGAGGAAAAGTCTTCGACCGTTTCTTTTCCGCCGCCGTCCGAGCTGACGCCAACCGATCCACGTGCTTGTCGCGCGGGCGTCGGGCTGCGTTTGCTGGCGCCGGTGCCGTCCATGACCAGAGTTTCCTCGGAGAACATGTTATTGCCGCCAAAGGCCCCATCGCCGCCACCCGAAACCGGGTTTATGGGAATGGTCGGCGAAAAATAATCCGCAAGCCCTTTGCGTTGCTGTTCCGTTGTTGCATTCAGCAGCCACATCAACATGAAGAACGCCATCATGGCCGTGACAAAGTCGGCATATGCGACTTTCCACGCGCCACCGTGGTGACCACCGCCACCTGACACACGTTTCTTCTTGATGATGATTGGCGCCACATTGGATTGCGCACCCATCTCCACCACCTTTTTTTCACCCAGTTACAGGGGTAGCCGGGCAGGTCTTAAGGTGGGCTTAACACTTAAAACTGTCTTGAATTCCTTACTGCGGAAGCGCGGCCCCGGCGCGTCGCAGAATCAGTTGCAGGTGGTTGAAACTGTTGCTGATTCCGTCCGGTTCGGCCTTGCCGAAAAAACCATCAAGCTCATCATGAACCCGGACTGCCTGATCCAATAACGGGTCTGCCCCTTCGGCATAAAGCCCGGCTTTGATCATAACCTCGGATTGCTCGTAACTGCCAACCAGCTTGCGGGTTTCCGAGATCATCCGGTTTTCCGCATCCGAGGCAGCCGCGGGCAGGCTGCGTGAAACCGACCGGCTGAGGTCAATGGCGGGGAAACGGCCGCGCTCGGCGATTTCGCGGCTCAGGACGATATGCCCGTCCAGAACGCCACGCAGAATGTCCGCTATCGGTTCATCCATGTCCGAGCCCGCAACCAGAACGCTGAAAACTGCTGTGATATCACCCTGATCAGCCGTGCCCGGCCCGGTTCGTTCGCAAAGACCAGCGATCAAGGGCGTGACCGAAGGTGGGAACCCGCGCAAAGAGGGGGCCTCACCCATCGCAACGGCGATTTCGCGGTGCGCCTCGGCAAAGCGGGTGACCGAATCGGCCAGAAACAGGACGTTCAGCCCCTGATCCCGCAGGAATTCCGCGACTGAAAGTGCCGACCATGCACAGCGCCTGCGGGCCAGCGCTGACTGATCCGAGGTTGCCGCCACAACCACAGATCGTGCCAACCCCTCGGCCCCAAGCGCATGTTCAACGAACTCATTGACCTCACGACCCCGTTCGCCGACCAGAGCGACCACAACCGCGTCTGCCTGCATCGACCGCGCCAGGGTCGCCAACAGGGTCGACTTGCCGACCCCTGACCCGGCGAACAGGCCGATACGCTGCCCCTGCACCACAGGTAACATGGTGTTCATAATGCTCAGCCCGGT
The DNA here is from genome assembly GCF_059609985.1 of Ruegeria sp. YTSA219. Taxonomy (NCBI): domain Bacteria; kingdom Pseudomonadati; phylum Pseudomonadota; class Alphaproteobacteria; order Rhodobacterales; family Roseobacteraceae; genus Ruegeria; species Ruegeria sp. YTSA219. The sequence continues at coordinate 160,461 of NZ_JBXWMT010000005.1, read as the reverse complement.
TTCCATCCGTGCGCCCAGCGGTTTGCGGACAACGGCAGGTGGCGGATTTTGCAGGATATCTCTTTCCTGAGTGCCCGACAGCAACGGCTTGCCGTCCAGCGGTTTGCCGAAGGGATCAATGACCCGACCCAGCCAGTGCAGTCCGGGGGAAAATGCCGGTGTCTGATTTAGAATCACCCGATCACCCAAGCAAACCCCATCGGGTGCAGCGGCGGGTAACATGTGGATCAGATCCGATTCGACATGCAGAACTTCACCCGCCAGATCCGGGCCGCTGCGCCGCCGCAGGGTCAGGTTGTCGCCGATGCGGGCAACGTACTCCAACCCCTCTATTTCTATGACGCCGCGCCCAACACTGGCCACGCGGCCCATATGGCGCATGGCAGACAGACGGTCGAATTCGCATTTCAGAAGCATCGGGTCGAGATTGGTCATCGTGGGTTCTCCAACGGGTTTCTGAAAACGGTTTCTAAAGGAATCGGGGTTAAGCCTTGATTGAAATTGATCGAGGGAGAAGCCCCGATGTTCTCTGACCTGAACGTCTTTAAGACAGCGTACGCAATGGCAACCCATGCCGGGCAACGGCAGTCTGTCATTGCGCGAAACATGGCAAATGCGGATACGCCGGGTTATCAGCCCCGCGATATCGAGACCTTTCAGAAAGCTTTCGAAAGTTCCGGGCGTGAGGTTGCGATGACCGCCACGCGGGCCAGGCATCTGAACGGCGCCGCCGCAGCCCAACCCTGGGCCGAGTTCGATGCCGCACCCTCGGGCGATCCCAACGGAAATGGTGTTTCTCTTGAGGAAGAAATGCTCAAAGCGGTCGAGGTCAAGCGTCAACATGACCGCGCGTTGGCGATCTATAAATCCTCGATTGGCATCCTGCGTACCAGCCTTGGTCGCGTGTGAGGAGGGCTGAGAGATGAGCGATTTTTCCAATTCCCTTTCCGCCTCGACCAGCGCCCTGCGCGCGCAGGCGGCCCGTTTGCGGCACGTCTCCGAAAACATCTCGAATGCGGATACGCCGGGATATCGGCGCAAAACCGTGCCGTTTGAAGCGGTCAGCAAAGATGGTGCGCAAATGGTCGAGACCGGGCGCGTTAAGCTTGATCGTCGCGACCTGTCGCGCATCTATGACCCCGGCCATGCGTTGGCCGATGAGACCGGCCATTATCGCGGGTCCAATGTCGATTTGATGATCGAAATCGCTGACGCGCGTGAAGCGCAGCGCAGCTACGAAGCCAATCTCAAGATGTTCGACCAGACACGACAAATGTCGTCGAGCCTTATGGAACTTCTCAGAAAATAAAGGACACCAGAATGGATATCCGATCCCTGACCGCCGCGCAGAGCTATGCCGTAGCGCGGCCCGCTACGCAGCCCGTCCCCGACCTTGCCGGAATGGCACAGGGGTTGCGCTCAACCTTTCAGGACTTTGCCGCAACATTGAAACAGTCCGAGCAGATGTCCGGCGCGGCGATGACCGGCCAGGCCGATCCGCACGCGCTGGTTCAGGCGTTGGCGCAGACCGAACTGGCCGTCGAAACCGCCGTCATCGTGCGCAACAAAGTGGTCGAGGCCTATCAGGAAATCCTGCGGATGCCGGTCTGATCGATGCTCAGCGAAGGTCTCTATTATGACATTGTCCGCCAGGCGCTTTGGGTCGCGGTGATCACATCCGTCCCGATCCTGGCGGTGGCACTGGTCTCGGGTCTGGTTGTGGGTCTGTTCCAGGCGCTGACCTCGGTTCAGGAAATGACGCTGACCTTTGTGCCTAAGCTGATCGCCATTGTGATCGTTTTCTGGATTTCGATGGGGTTCATGACCCAGACGCTGGTGACGTTCTTCACCTCAACCCTCATCCCACTGATCGCCGGAGGCCGCTGATGGATACCTCATATACCACCTTGTCCCGCCAATCGGGGCTGATGAATGAAATGCGGCTGGTGGCGAACAATATCGCCAACGCCAATACCACGGGGTACCGCCAGCAGGGCTTGGTGTTTTCCGAGTTCGTGAAAGCCTCGCCGGGCAATCCGTCCTTGTCCATGGTGCGGGCAGAGGCGCGCAATACCTCGTTGCAACAAGGCGTTCTGACCGAAACCGGCGGGCAATTTGATTTCGCCATCGAAGGCGACGGGTTTTTCATGATCGAAACCCCCAGCGGCAACCGGCTGACACGGGCGGGTGCGTTTTCACCCAGTGCCGAGGGTGATCTGGTTACCATGGATGGGTACCGGGTTCTGGACAGCAACGGCGCCCCTGTTTTCATTCCGCCGGATGCCGCGTCGATTGATGTCGGCAGCGACGGCACGCTCAGTATTGAAGGGCAGGTTCTGGGACAGATCGGCGTCTACCGCGTTGCTGATCCCACGAGCCTGGTGCGCGAAGGCAGCACGCAATTTCGGTCAGATGCAGCGATTGAACCCGTGGAGGAGCCGGTCATTGTGCACCGATTCCTCGAAGGATCGAACGTGAACGCGATCGAACAGGTCACCCGGATGATCGAAATCCAGCGCGCCTATGAGTTGGGGCAGAGCTTTCTTGAAACCGAAGACGAACGTGTGCGTGGGGCGCTAAAGGCGCTGATGCGCTGATTTGATAACGGAGGAATTGATATGCGGGCACTGAAAATCGCAGCGACAGGCATGACCGCTCAGCAGATGCGGGTTGAGACGATCTCGAACAACCTGGCGAATATGAATACCACAGGCTACAACGCGCGCCGCGCTGAGTTTGCAGACCTGCACTATCAACAAATGGCGCGCGCGGGGACGGTGAATGCCAATGACGGCACCGTCTTGCCCACAGGTATACAACTGGGTCTGGGGGTGCGCCCGGCTGCGGTCACCGTGCAACTGGCACAGGGTGCGTTGGCGGCCACTGGCAGCGATTTGGATGTCGCAATCGAAGGGCGCGGCTATCTTGAGGTGACGTTGCCCAGCGGTCAGTCTGGCTTTACCCGTGACGGCAGCCTGAAACGCTCGGCCGAAGGGTTGATCGTCACTTCAGATGGCTTCGCTGTCGCGCCAGAGATCACAATCCCAGACGATGCAAGGTCGATCTCGATCAATGCATCGGGTGAGGTCTACGCCTATTTCGATGATACGGCCGAAGGACAGTTGCTCGGTGAATTCACCCTGGCCAGTTTTTCCAATGCCAAGGGGCTGGAGGCGATCGGCAGCAACCTGTTCAAAGAAACCGAAGCCTCGGGCGCGCCTGTTATCGGCACTCCGGGCGAGGGTGGGATGGGCACATTGCGTCAGGGATATCTCGAGGACAGCTCGGTAGATGCCGTGCGCGAAGTCACCGAACTGATCGAAGCCCAGCGAGGGTATGAGATGAACGCCAAGGTCATCTCGGCCGTCGATCAGATGATGGGCGCAACAACGCAGGTGCGGTGATGCGCGCCCTATTCATAGCACTGGTGACGATCAGCCCGCTTTGTGCCTTGGCTGAGATCGTGGTGCCGATCCGGACCATACGCGCCAAAGAGGTGATCTCGGCCGCCGATCTTGAGATCAAAGATCAGGTTGTCCTCGGAGCGGTTACAAACCCTGATGATTTGATCGGTCAGGAAGCACGCGTCGCGCTTTACCCCGGACGCCCGGTTCGCGCAGCAGATGTCGGGCCGCCCGCGCTGGTGGACCGCAATGATCTGGTGGTTCTGGTCTTTGACCGTCGTCCCCTTTCGATCAAGGCCGAAGGCCGTGCCCTGGGGCGCGGGGCTGTCGGCGACCGAATTCGGGTCATGAATCTGTCGTCACGTACAACTGTTGTTGGCTTTATCCGGCCTAACGGTCAAATCGAGGTAAAATGATGTTCGGAAAACTAAAACTGTTGATGATGGCATGTCTGGCTCTGACCGCCTGTGGTCGACTGGATCATTTGGGAAAACCGCCAAGTTTCACACCCGCGGACGAATCTGCTGAACATGTCGCCATGCTGTGGCCGGGTTTACCGTTGCACACGCAGCCGCAACGCAATGTGGATCGGTCATCGCTGTGGAGCGGGGGGCAGCAATCGCTTTTGGGTGATCAGCGCGCGATCAAAAAGGGCGATATCCTGACAGTTGTGATCGAGCTGGACGAGAAAGCCGAGATTTCCAACGATACGAACCGCTCGCGCAGCGGGTCCGAAAGCCTTGAGGTTCCAGAGCTGTTCGGCCTGCCGCAGCGCGCATTGGAACGGCTGCCCGATGGGGCGACGCTGGACGAAGCTGTCGGGATCGACTCATCCTCGGTCAGTAAAGGCAAGGGCTCGGTCAAGCGTAAGGAAAAGCTGACACTCAGAGTCGCCGCGACCGTCATCGACGCCTTGCCGAATGGTGTGTTGGCCATATCGGGCTCGCAGGAGCTGCGCGTGAATTTCGAACTCCGAGAGCTATTGGTCACGGGATATGTGAGGCCACAGGATATCTCGCGGAAAAATGAAATCACCTATGACAAGATTGCTTCGGCGCGCGTGTCTTATGGTGGCCGCGGTCAGATCATGGATGTGCAGCAGCCCCGTTACGGCCAGCAGGTCCTCGATACAGTTTTGCCGTTCTGAGGTCGTATAACAATGAAAAAGCTACTTCCTATATTGTTTCTGCTTGTTGGCCTGGGCGGTGGAATTGGTGCGGGAATTGCCATGTCTCCTTCTGGAAAAACCAAAGATGGTGACATGGATAAATCCGCTGCCGCCGAACCCAAGAAAGCCAAGGAGAAGACCACTAAGACCAAGTCGGACAAAAAGGATACGGCCAGCAAGTATGAATATCTGAAGATGACGAAACAGTTTGTGATCCCGGTCGTGAAGTCCGACCGGATTGCCGCGTTGGTCACAATGTCGCTGAGCCTGGAAACCAAACCCGGCGTTGCTGAAACGATTTATGAGTTTGAGCCAAAGTTGAGAGATGGGTTTCTGCAGGTACTGTTCGATCACGCAAATACCGGTGGTTTCAACGGAAACTTTACGGAATCCGACAATCTGGATTTGGTCCGAAAGGCTTTGCTGCAGGTCGCCAAGAAGGATTTGGGTGATGACGTGCTGCAAGTCCTGATCATGAGTGTTAACCGTCAGGATACTTGAAGCCTGTTTCGGCCCGCTTATTGCCGCGATCGCTTTTTCATAAGCATGTCTCGGCGGGCCTTTTGTTGTTCTTCAATCAGCTTTCCTAGGGCCTGTTTGCGTCCGAACGCTTTCCGCAAGGCTTGCATCTTGGTTAGCTTTTGCGCTCGGACGCGCGCAAGGTCTGTATTGAGTTTTCGTCGGGTTGCCTCTTCCCATCCACGCCACAGAACATCAGTGCCGGTGACCTGATATCCATCAGCTTGGCCGCTGTTTTGACGGGTCTGCTGAAGCTGTGCGTCCAATCGGCTCAGTTTTTGCAAAATCTCGGCCTCGGCTTCGATATATGGGCGCAAGGTCTGTTGCTCTTTTTGGAAGGCCGCGTCGGATAAACGCTTCAGATCGGCAAGTCCGGTAAACCGCATCAAATTCTGTCCTTCGCGCGTTTGCGCATGGCTTCGGCAAAGCGGATGGCGGCTGCGACAGGGCGATAGTGTTCCGGGGCGATCTCATGCCCGATTTCGACGGTCGCATGGAGAGCCCGTGCGGTGGGGGGATCCGAGTGTATCGGAACCCCGGCCTCGGCCGCAGAGGCGCGGATGGCGGCCGCAATCTGGTCGACACCTTTCGCCACGCATGTCGGTGCGGAGCCGGCCGTCCGCTGCCATTTGAGAGCCACCGCATAATGGGTCGGGTTCACGATGACTACATCCGCAGTTGGGACATCCGCCATCATCTGATTTGCCGCAATTTCCTGCGCGCGCTGGCGGCGCTGTTGTTTGACATGCGGGTCGCCTTCGGCGTCTTTGGTCTCGTCCTGAATTTCTTTGCGGGACATCCGGTTTTTGCGCATATGTTCGGAGTATTGCCACATATAGTCGACGACTCCGATGGCCAGTGCGATGGTGACGACGATGAAGAGGAACCGGAATAAAAGATTCATCATCAAGACGATCGACGATTGCGGCGGCGCAGCGCTGGCGGTCAGAATCTCGGGCAGGTTGGCGCGCAGAAACATTAACAGGCAGACGCAGTAAATCAGCAGCTTCGCAAAGCTTTTGGCAAATTCGAACAGACCGCCGCGCCCGAATTTGTTCTTGGCGTTGGAGAGGATCGAAATTCGAGACAGCTTGGGATGCGGCTTGCTGGGGGCAAAAACCAGGGCCTTTTGGGCGATCAGGCTTAGCAAAACCGCAGTGGCGGGAAGAACAAATATCGTTGCCATTGAGATTGCGGCCTTGCCCAGCATCCCACCCACCAGGCCGTCGGCCGGGCCAGCCGTCAACATGGTGCTGATCTTATCGGATTGGTCGATCAGGACGACAAACAAGGTGCCCAGATGCAGAACGCCCATCTGGCCTGCGAAAAGCAAACCGATCAGCAGCCCGACATATGCCGCGACAACTGACAGGTCGTTTGACCTGGCGACCTCACCCTTTTCCCGTGCCTTCAGAAGCTTTTGCGGCGTCGGGTCATATGACTTGTCGCTGTCGTCGTCCTGTCCGCTCATCTCGGATCTTTCAGCGGGTTCTGCATGAAATCAAACAGGGCATCGGACCAGACCGACAGGATCAGAGGCGCGCCGGCGAAAAGTAGGAACAGCCCCGCAAATGTGATGGCCGGGGCGCCGACAAATGCCACCATCAGCTGTGGCATGGCGCGGTTGATGACACCAAGCGCAAGGTTGTAGATCAGCGAGGCAATCACAAACGGCATCGCCAGTGCGAATGCCAGGCTGAAACTGTACGAGACCCGTTCCACGCCCCATTGCGACAAATCCGGCGCCGCAGGTGTGGTTCCGGTGGGAAACAGATCGTAGCTGTGGATCAAGAACTCTGCCAAACGGATGTGAAGGCCAAGTAGTACAGCAAGGGCCAACCCGGCCAGCGTCAGCAGATAACCCATGGCCGGAACTGGATCGGCGGCGGCCCCACCCAGAATTTGCGAGAGTGACGTCGCCTGTGCCGCAATGGATCCTGCCGTTTGCAGGGTCAGAACAAAGATGCGCAGCGCCATCCCCAACGCCATTCCGACAAAAACTTCGGTTCCGATCCGCTGGACCATGGACAGGAATTCGGGATCGAATTCCTTTGTCGGCACTGCTGGCGCCACGATCAACGTAAAGGCAACGGCAGTGCCAAGTTTGACACGGGTGGGGATGCTGCGTTCTCCGAATGCAGGCATCAAGGATACCATTGCCGAAACGCGCAGGAAAACACCAAAGAAATGCCAGGCCCCAGAGCCCAGGTGCGGCAAGAGTTCGGGTGGGAGGGCGATCATGCGGGTACCGTGCCTACAAGTGCGGGCCGCGCCTCGAGCCCGATTTCCTCAAATGACAGGACCGGATTGGACACGCCGCGCGCATGCATGATCGTACGCAGCAGCCTGCGGCGCCGGGTCGAGGTCACGACGGCGGGAAAGATGCCATGGTCAGCAGAATGTGAGACACTGTTCACCACGCCATCTGCAAGCTTGTTGAACAGGTTCGGTGGCAGGGCGACATCCAGCCCTGCATTGGGTGCATCGACCTGATAGGTGGCAAATGTGTCTTCCCATTCCGGTGCAAGCTGGATCAGCGGGATCGACCCGTCTTCGCGTTTCATGTCAGCCACAAGCTGGAACCCAAGTCGCTGCCGCACCAGTTCGCAAATCCCCTCGGGTTGCGTGGTGGTCAGGCGCGCCTCGGCGATGCTTTCGAGGATAAGCGCCAGATTGCGGATCGAAACCCGTTCGTCCAGCAACAGGCGCAGGACGGCGTGAAGTGTGTCGATTGGAACTTTGTCGGGGATCAGCTCGTCCAGCATTTTCCGGTTTGCCTCGGCGCGAACCGGGTCGCTGAGCCGGGTCATCTCGGACAGCAGCTTGCGTAGCGCCTTCAGCGTCAACAGACGCGAGAAGTTCTGTTTGATGATTTCCAGCAGATGCGTGGCCAGTATTTCCGGGGGCGAGACAATCGTAGCGCCGCTCATGGCTGCGGCCTCTTGATCCTTGGGCAGGATCCAACGTGCAGGCGCACCATAGACGGGTTCGGTGACATCCCTGCCCTCGGGTAAAAGATCGTGCCCGTCCTGAACCAGCGCCAGAATCAGATCGGGGTTCAGGGCACCACGGGCCTGTTCCACCCCATGTACCTTGATGACATATGTTCCCATCGGCAGCTCGGCCCGGTCGGTCAGACGGATATCGGGCAGGATCAATCCAAAGGTCGAGGCGACATAGGTCCGCATATTCGCAATGCGTGCATCCAGTCCGGTGCCCTGGTTCAGGACCATGCTGACCAGATCCGGTGCGAATTCCAGGTGAACATCATCGAGGTCGAGAATATCGCCAATCGCTTGTGATACCGCTTCGTCTGCCTCGGTCGACGCGGTTTGTGCCTGAGTTTCTCGCTGGTGCTGTTTTCGGTGCACCGCATAGGCGGCGTAGCCCAAAACGCAGGCCCCCAGAATAAAGGGCAGAAACGGCAAGCCCGGAACCAGGGCGAACAGCACCATCAGACCGGCAACAGTGCCAAGGGCGGCCGGGTGGCGCCCCAGTTGCGAGAGGATGGCGGTGTCAGTTGCGCCCTGCGTGCCGCCACGTGCCAAAAGCAAAGCGGAGGCGATCGAGATGATCACGGCCGGTATTTGCGAGACCAGACCATCGCCCACCGTCAGGATAGCGTAGGTTTCGAACGCCGATGACACCGGCATCCCGTGCACGATCACGCCCATGACAAGCCCCATGACCAGATTCAGCAGGGTGATCAAAAGCCCGGCAACTGCGTCGCCTTTGACGAATTTCGACGCCCCGTCGAGCGAGCCGAAAAAGGTGGTTTCCTGTTGTTCCCGTTCGCGCCGCTCCTTGGCCTCTTGATGGTCGATGGCGCCAGCGGACATATCACTGTCGATGGCCAGCTGTTTCCCGGGCATCCCATCCAGGGCAAATCGCGCACCAACTTCGGCCATGCGGGCCGCGCCTTTGTTGATGACCATAAAGTTCACGATCAACAGGACGCCGAACACGACAAGGCCCAGGAATATGCTGCCGCCCATGACGAAGCTTGCGAATCCCTCGATCACATCGCCGGCGGCATTGGGGCCGGTATGCCCCTGACCGATAATCAGCTTGGTCGATGAGACGTTCAACGACAGCCGGAGCATCAAAGACCCCAGAAGGATGGTCGGGAAGGAAGAGAAATCCAGCGGCCGTTCGATGAACAGGGTCAGCGTGAAAATCAGGATCGCCAGGGCGAAGGACGTGGCCAGTCCGACATCCAGAACCCAGGACGGCATGGGCAGGATCATCATCACGATGACGGTCATCAACGCAAGCGCCAGCAAAACAGTCGGAGAAAACAGGGAGCGGACGTCAAGTCTGGGCACGTAATTCTCCTAGTTGAAGGCGATGAAGGCTGTTTGGGTGTCCGCGGCTGGCATCAAAGAGCCCATCGCACCCGTCGGAAACTGGGTGATTTGCACCGGGAACAGCGGTGCGGCGGGTTGTGTGAAGGGATCACGCGACATGCGGGCAGTTTGCACCGCCGTGCCCGGGTCAAGCTGAGCATGAACAATCTGGTAGCGGCTGGAATAGGTCTTGGCCAAAGCCGGGGTTCGCGAGTGATAGGCCCCCGCCGCTGCCGGCCACGACCCAAGTTCGGAATATAGCTGTTTCAGAAACCGGGCCGCGTAGCTGGCGTTAGTCTCGGGGTCGAACATGGCATCGATCGACTGAAAGGCCTGCCCGTGCCAGCGATAGTTGATTTGAAAGCACCCGATATCAAAGCTGCGCTTTCCGGCTTGGAAAATATCCGCGACATAAGCTTTAGCCTCCTGCTCAGATCGGAACCAATGGCCGCGCCCTTCGACATTGATTGCCCATGGCCAAGGCTCAAGTCGGCCTTTGATCGCGCGGCCAGTTTCAACCCGCGTTATGGCGCGCAAAACATCAAGCGGTATGTCTTGGGCGAGGGCCGCGCGGCGGGCGGCCTGATCACATGTCTGAGACATCCGGGCCTCCGCGCCCGCAAAGCTCTGACGCGCTGCCAGAAGCAACGCAACACATGCTATGACAATGAATAGGCGATTTGGCATTTTGCCGGTCCGGGATTCTGATCAATCCGGGCCACGCTAGCCTTGCCTTGGTTTACAGAGGGTTATCAGTCAATCAGATTCGATCAATCCGCCGGCCAAAAACAACGCTCGTATTGGTGCGCAGAACACCGGGGATTCGTGCCAGATCATCAACGAGAATATCCAGATCCTCGATCCTTGGCGCGTCAGCGGTCAACAGCAGGTCAAAGTCACCGTTGATCGAAAGACAGAGTTTAACCTCGGGATAGGCCTCGAGCCGCTTGATGATACGGGTGGTTTCCTTCTGTTGGACCTCGAGCAGAACGACAACCTGGACGCGGGGGGCATCTTCGGGGCTGTTCAGGATCACGGAATAGCCGGCAATGATGCCGCGTTCTTCCATCCGGCTGATGCGTTCATGCACGGTTGTCCGGGCAACGCCCAGTTTTGCCGCGATTTTTGTGGTCGACTCGCGGGCATTATGTTGCAGGACTGAGATGATGCGGCGGTCAAGCTGATCCATTGGCGCTCCGGTGCGGGTCTGGTTTTTCCGGTTTAGGGCAAAACGACAGCAGGGCTCAAGGCTCACGCGGGATACGGGGGTGCAGGTCGTCTATTATGACGGGGTGAGCATGCGGTGGCGGGCCGGCCATGTGCGGGTGATCACGCGGCAGGTCAGGATGGTCGTGGATCACCGAATGCAGATCAGAACGCGGCCAAAGGGTGACCGCACCGATAATACCCAGAAAGGAAATCGCCGCCATAAAGCTCAGGGCGGTTGGGGCTCCAAACAGGGTCATCAGCCCGCCTGCCAGAGGATACAGCACCAGCCAACAGCAATGAGACAGCGTGAATTGGGCCGCAAAGACGGCGGGGCGGTCTTCGGGATGGGCCGAGCGGGTCAGCAGGCGGCCAGACGGAGTCAGCGTGGTGGAATAGCCAAAGCCAGCTAGGGCCCACAAAACGATCAACAGACCCAAAGACAGCGGGGTTGTCGCAAATATCGCGGCGGCCCCGGCCATGGTGGTGCAGCACAGAAGGGCGCCGGCCAACATGACCTTTCGATCCTCGATCCGGTCCAGCATCCGGGGCAGGATAAAAGCGGCAAGCATAGAGCCGCCACCAAAACCGGCCAGCGCAGCGGCAACGGCGCTTTCGGACAGCCCCAGATCTGATCGCACGATGACCACAGTGTTGACGATCACCATTGAGCTGAGTGCCGCCGCGCTCCAACTCAGGGCAAGAAGGCCCCGCAGCCGGGGTGTGTTCGAATAGATGCGTATGCCACGTGTTGTCCGTTCGTATATCCCACGCGGTTTGCTTGGTTTGGGTGATGGCAAAGCCACCGACACCACCAGCAGCGCCGAAGCGACAAATCCCAGGGCGGTGCCCCAGAAAAGGCTGTTGAAGCTGACCAACAATAACAGGGCTACGGCGAATACGGGGCTTAGCAGGCTCTCCAGATCATATGCCATCCGCGATAGGGACAGGGCGCGGGTGTATTCGCGCTCATCTGTCAGTACATCGGGGATTGTAGCCTGAAATGCAGGGGTAAATCCGGCCGAGGCGGATTGCAGCACGAAAATCAGGACATAGACCTGCCAGACCTCGGTCACAAAAGGCAGACACAGCGCGACAGCCGCACGGATCAGGTCAAGCACCACCAACATCTTGCGCCGGTCCAGCCGCTCGGCAAACGCGGCTGCCAATGGCGCAACCGTGACATAGGCCACCATTTTGATGGTCATCGCGGTGCCCAACACCAGCCCGGCCGCATCCCCTGCAAGTTCAAAGGCCAACAGACCCAGCGCGACCGTGGCCAGCCCAGTGCCCGTCAGGGCTACGATCTGCGCGGCCAACAGGTGGCGATAGGTCCGGTTTCTAAGAACGCTTAACATTGATTGATATCTGCCGCAGTCTAAAGGCTCTGTCACCCCAAACCTTCGTTTAGGTCTTGACCAACTGCGACAGCGGCAACCGGCTGGCGTACAGGGATGGCGTTGAGTTTAGGGAATAAAGCGCCTATCTCGGTGGCGATACCGCGCAAAGGATTACTCGGGTGGCTAACTATTTGTACAAAAACGACCTGCCGGACGGGTTGGATATGGGGCCGGTGGTGGCCATTGACTGTGAAACCATGGGTCTTAACCCGCATCGCGATCGCCTCTGCGTGATCCAGATGTCGGGCGGCGATGGCAATTCGCATATCGTTCAGGTCGAAAAGGGCCAGACCGAGGCACCGAACTTGCGTGCCATGCTGGAAAACCCGGATGTGCTGAAACTGTTCCATTTTGGCCGTTTCGACATTGCTGCGATGTATCATGCCTTTGGTGCGTTAGCCGCGCCAGTCTATTGCACCAAGATCGCCAGCCGTCTGGTGCGCACCTATACCGACCGGCACGGGCTGAAAAACCTGTGCAACGAGTTGATCGGCGTCGATATCTCGAAACAGCAGCAGATGAGCGATTGGGGCGCCGAAACGTTGAGCGAGGCGCAGCTGGACTATGCCGCCTCGGATGTTCTGTATCTGCACCGCCTGCGGGAGGAGTTGAACAAGCGCCTGGCGCGAGAGGGCCGGACCGAGATGGCGCAGGCCTGTTTTGACTTCTTGCCGATGCGTGCGAAACTCGATCTCGCCGGTTGGCCAGAAACGGATATTTTTGCGCACTCATGACTGATACCGAAGCATTTCTGAGAACCGCCCGTCAGGTGGTGACAGACGAGGCCCGCGCGCTGGAGGTACTGGCCGACGGTCTGGATGAACATTTTGCCCAAGCGGTTCAGCTGATTTTGCAGGCCTCGGGCCGCATCATCATCAGCGGCATCGGCAAGTCGGGTCATATCGGGCACAAGATCGCGGCCACGCTGGCCAGCACCGGTACACCGGCCTATTTCGTGCACCCGGCCGAGGCCAGCCATGGCGATCTGGGCATGGTTTCAAAAGGCGATGTGGTTCTGGCCATCTCGAATTCGGGCGAAGCGCCAGAGCTTGCCAACCTGCTGGCTTTTACCCGCCGCTTTGGCATTCCACTGATTGGCCTGTCCAGCAAGCCGGAAAGCACGCTGATGAAACAGGCAGACGTGCATCTTTTGATCCCGTCACTGGGCGAGGCCTGCGGCTATGGCATGGTGCCTTCGATCTCCACGACGTTGACTTTGGCCATGGGCGACGCGCTGGCGATAGCGTTGATGAAGTATCGCAACTTCAAACCCGAAGATTTCCGCGCCTTTCATCCCGGTGGCAAACTAGGTGCACAGCTGAGCACGGTGCAGGATCTGATGCACAAGGGCGATGCGTTGCCGCTGGTTTCGGTCGGAACACCCATGAGCGATGCGCTGATCGAGATCAGCCGCAAGGGCTTTGGCGTTGCCGGGGTTACCGATCCGCAAGGTCAGGTGGTGGGCATCATCACCGATGGCGACCTGCGGCGTCATATGGAGGGCTTGCTGGGCAAAACGGCCGAGCAGGTGATGACGCAGAACCCAACAACCATCCCGCCCGGCGCGTTGGCCGAAGAGGCGGTGGCCATCATGAATGACCGCAAGATCACCTCTTTGTTTGTGGTCGAAGAGGGCAGTGATCGCCAGGCCCTGGGCGTGCTACATATCCACGATTGCCTGCGCGTTGGTTTGGGGTAGAGGGGCGTTCGATGGACGGACATTCCCGGATGGTGCAATTTCTGAAGGTGTTGCTGCCTTTGGCAGCCATTGTGCTGCTGTCGACGGTTTTCCTGCTGTCACGCAGCATCGAAACCAGCGTGTCCGTTCCGTTTACCCAAAAAGACATAGATGAACGTCTGGCCGACCAAGTGGTGACCCAACCCCATTATCTTGGAACAACCAGAAAAGGCGAGGAAGTTCAAATTCAGGCGGCCCAAGCGACCCAGGGGCGCGAAGGGTCATTGCCCACGACTGCCGATTTTAGAGGGCGGTTGGGATTGTTGAATGGCGGCGTCATAACGATGGATTCAAATTCCGGTATGATCCGCCCGGACAAGAATTCCGCAACGTTTGTTGGGGACGTCCTGATAACGACGACAGACGGAATTCAGGTCAGGACTGATCTTCTGAATACCTCTCTGGATGAAATCCGCGGCGACACTCCGGGTCAGGTCGATGGCACCGGCATCATCGGAGATTTTTCCGCGGGACGGATGACATTTGGAACCGAAAAAAAGGATGGGCCGGTCCATATTCTTTTTACAGATGGTGTTAAGCTGGTATACGAGCCTGAAAAAACAGAAAGATAAGCCGTGATTGATTTGCGATTTGCTGTTGTTAGTTTTGCGCTGATGGTCGGTGCCTTTTCGGCGTCGGCACAGGAAACGCAGGTCGCCTTCGGGTCAGCCAAGGCGGATCCAAGCCAGCCGGTCGAGGTCACCTCGGAATCCCTAAACGTCAATCAAGAAGACGGCACGGCCGAGTTTATCGGTAACGTCCTGATCGTGCAGGGTGAGATGCGCCTGACCGCCGAGCGGGTCTTGGTCATCTACAACGCCGACAGGTCTGGAATCGAGCGGATGGAGGCGACAAATGATGTGGTTCTTGTCAGCCCGCCTGATGCAGCCGAAGGCGACTGGGCCGAATACACAATCGACTCGGGCGAAATCGTGATGCGCGGAAATGTGCTTTTGACGCAAGGCCCCAGCGTTATCAGCGGCGATCAGATGAATGCCAATCTGACGACCGGAACGGCAAAGATGACTGGCCGCGTCAAAACCATTCTGAATCCGGATAGCAACTGATGGAGCGTCCGAATTTGTCTTTGGCCGAAGGCGGTTCCGGCCTCAGGATCGAGAAACTGCGGAAATCATACCGTAAGAAGACCGTGATACGCGAAGTCTCGATGACGTTGGGCCGGTCCGAGGTGGTTGCCTTGTTGGGTCCGAACGGATCAGGCAAGACCACAACGTTCTATTCGGTCGCCGGGCTTGTCTTTCCCGAAGCTGGCACTGTGACCATTGACGGCCAAAACGTGACGACCCTGCCGATGTATAGGCGCGCGCGGCTTGGGATCGGATATCTGCCGCAAGAAATGTCGATTTTCCGCGGGATGAGTGTCGAAGACAACATTGCCGCCGTTCTGGACATCACCGTGAAGCACAGCCATCGCAGGAAAGAGCGGCTGGAAGAGCTGTTGTCCGATTTTTCGATCGAACATCTGCGCCGCGCCCCGGCATTGGCATTGTCGGGTGGCGAGCGTCGCCGTGTCGAAATTGCCCGTTGTCTTGCGGCTGATCCGAAATATCTGTTGCTGGACGAGCCGTTTGCAGGCGTGGACCCGATCAGCGTCGGCGATATCCGCCATCTGGTAGCGGACCTGAAAAAGCGCGGCATCGGCGTGCTGATCACTGACCATAACGTGCGCGAAACACTGGAAATCGTGGACCGGGCCTATATCCTGCATGATGGTCAGGTGCTGATGTCGGGCACGCCGGATGAAGTCGTCGAGAACGAAAATGTCCGCCGGGTTTATTTGGGCGAAAACTTCCGTATTTCATAGGCTTGCGCGGAATTGCGCCCAGCGCATGGCCGAAATCACGTATATACACGCCTGTTTTGATTGACTCTGCCGCCGTCTCTTGCCTCAATTGGGTTATGGCATTTCTTCAGTTCCAGTCGGGATCGCGGTACACCTTTGCTAAGGGGTACGTTTCTCAGCAACTGCGGAATATGCCGATATCCCCCACCCGATAAAAACACGTGCGCTGCGTAACGCAGCGTCAAAATGGGTGTGAATTGTGAAGGAGATCACATGCGTTACCAAATTAGCGGAAAACAGATCGACATCGGCGAGGCACTGCAGACCCATGTGCAGACCGAGCTAGGGGAGGTTGTTGGAAAATATGCCCAGCGCCCGACCGACGCCAATGTCGTCTTTTCCCGTTCTGCGCATGAGTATGTTTGCGAAGCCACCGTGCATCTTTCGACCGGCCTGACTGCGCAGGCCAAGGCCCACGCTATCGAAATCTACGCAGCATTCGAGGCCTGCTGTGACAAGATGGAAACGCAGTTGCGCCGGTATAAGCGCCGCCTCAAGGACCATCACAAGGACCGATCCGAGCCGGTTGAACTCTTTGGTGCTTCCTCTTATATCCTCGCCTCTGACGAATCAGAGTCGGCTGATGAACCTGAATCGCTGCAGCCGATGATCGTGGCTGAGATGGAAACCAAGATCCCATCGTTGAGTGTTGGTGAAGCCGTAATGCAGATGGAACTAGCCGGCGCCCCGGTGCTGGTGTTCCGGAATGAAAACAAGGACGGATTGAATGTCGTGTATCGCCGTGAGGACGGCAACATCGGCTGGATTGATCCGTAACAGGCAAGAATAGCAAGGCAAGCCCCTGCGCAAGCAGGGGCAAGGCCATGGAGCGTGATCATGGAGCTTTCGAGCATACTGAAGCCCGAGGCGGTACGTGTATTGTCCGCCGCTTCCAGCAAGAAGCGGTTGTTTCAGGAAATCGGCGATGTTGCCGAGGGGGCCCTTGGTCTTGAAGCGCAGGTTGTTGTGGATGGCCTGCTCGAGCGGGAGAGCCTTGGCCCAACAGGCGTTGGTCATGGAGTCGCCCTGCCACATGCGCGGCTGGGTGATCTGGCCGAAGTGGCTGGCGTTTTCGTAATGCTGGAAAAGCCGATTGATTTCGGTGCGGTAGACCGCCAGCCGGTTGATGTCGCTTTTGCGTTGTTTGCCCCGGAAGAGGCAGGTGTGGACCACCTAAAGGCGCTTGCACTGGTGTCCAGAACGCTGCGCAATACGTCGGTTTGCGCAAAGCTGCGCGCCAATCCTGATCCGGTCAAGCTCTATGCAATTTTGACCGAGGCGCAGTCGGTCCAGGCGGCTTAACTGCCCCAAAGGCAATAAAAAAGCCCCCGGTTTTCGGGGGCTTTTGCGTTTTAACCGCCGGTTCCCATTTCCAGGGTCCACCAGATTTTCCCGCCGTTCTCCTGGTGCCAGGCAAAGCCCATCTGAGTGGCTTTGGCATCCATGATGACATTTCGCGGTCCGGGTTCCTGCATCCAGGCGGCCAGCGTTTCGGTCTCGGTCTCATAGGTTTCCGAGATCGCCTCGCCGAGGAAGGTGCCGTAATAGCCGACGCGCGTCGCCCGATCCAACGGCGAAGATCCGTCCGAGCCAAAGTGCCAGGGCCGATTCTGTCGCGCCATATCCTTGGAATGGGTGGCGGCCGCGGCATTGAGCTGAGCATTCAGTTGTACCGGCTGAAGGCCCGATGCCTGGCGGAGGGCGTTAACCGAATCCAACATCCGGAATTGCAGCTTTTCTGGATTGCCACGGATCTTGTACACCGTTGGCAGGGGGCGCCCATCTGCCCCATAGGTTGGGGATCCACCCGGCGTACAGGCGGCCAGTGCAAAAAAGCTAGCAAACAGTAATGAAATGATACGCGTCATGATCGACCTGATTATTGTGTTGCCATACGGCATAGCGTGACAGAAGGCTGTGGGCAAACGCACAATGGCTTTGTTCTGCGTGATTCTGCCGGTTTCAATTGCGACTGAAGCATTCTGGCAATAAAATGCACAGGATTTTTAGATTTTCTGTGAAAAGGACCTGCAATCATGGTCAAGAAAAGCATTACTCATACAACCCGACGCGGATTCGTCGCGGGTGTCTCGGCTCTGGTCGCCTCGCCTGCGATTGCCCAATACACCCCCGGAGACCCGCTGCGCCCCGCACCCGAGGACGAACCCGCGGTGCGCCGTAACATCTCTGGCTTCAGGGCGCTGGACTGGCAGCCCTATTTTTCCAACACGAAAAACGGCGCTATCCTTGTCGATACAGTGTCGCGGGCGCTGCATTACTGGTCTGACGATCAATCGGTGTACAAACTATACCCGTCGTCGGTTCCCCTGACCGAAGAGCTGACGCGCCGCGGCCGGACCAGTGTGATCCGCAAGGTCGAGGGCCCAAGCTGGTCGCCAACACCTTCGATGAAGAAAAGAAATCCGGAATGGCCAGACTATATCCCGCCGGGTCCGGATAACCCTCTGGGAACACATGCTTTATATCTAAGCTGGAAATATTACCGAATTCACGGAACCCATGATACGCGCAAAATTGGGCGCCGATCTTCGAATGGGTGCATCGGTCTTTTCAACAACGATATTGCCGAACTGTTCTCAATGGCCAGGGTTGGCACGCAAGTGTTGCTAATTTGACGACATTTCCGCGCAGGTACCCGCTTGTGGCGCAACTTCCATTTGCATTCCAGTTGGATAGCTGATTAGAAAAAAACACGAGGTAAGTCTTGAGTGCATGGTTTCACTATACGGAACCGTGCGTATCCTGGAGGTTAATATGAAGAAACTCGTTCTCGCCGCTGCACTGACTGCTGCTGCTTCGACCGCTTATGCAGGCAACCTGGAAGAGCCGGTTGTTGAAGCACCTGTTGTTGTTGAAGAAACTCAGGGTTCGTCAAACGGCATCATCCTGCCGCTGATCCTGTTGGTTGTTGTTGCCGCAGCTGTTGCAGCAAGCTAATTCGACAAGCGATATCTAAAGAAAAGGCGGTGGAGCTTTCCACCGCCTTTTTTTGTGCCTAGTCGACTGGGTGGCTTAGTCCAGCCAACCCTTCAAATTATCCTCGATCACCTTGCCCAGGGCCGCTATGTGCGATTCGTCATCGTTCAGGCATGGGATATAGGTAAAGCTTTCGCCGCCCGCGTCCTCAAAACTCTCTTTGATCTCTTCGTTGATCTCTTCCAGCGTTTCGATGCAATCGGAGGAAAACGCTGGTGCGATAACGGCGATCTTCTTCTTACCCTGTTTTGCCAACTCGGCCACATGGTCGACCGTATATGGCTTGAGCCATTCTTCCGGGCCGAATCGTGACTGGAAGGTCGATACAAGCTGGTCGTCAGACCAGCCCAACCTTTCTTTCAGCAACCGAGTCGTTTTTGCGCATTGGCAGTGATAGGGGTCGCCTTGTTGCAAGTAGCGTTCCGGCATGCCGTGGTAGGAACAGACCAGTATGTCCGGTTTGTCCACCATCGCGGCATAGGCCTTTTCAACCGAGCCCGCCAATGCGTCGATATAGGCGGGTTCGTCAAAATAGGCGGGCACGGTACGGCTGGCGGGTTGCCACGTTTCATCCATCAGGGCGCGGAAAAACTGATCATTGGCCGTGGCCGTCGTGGCGCCTGCGTATTGCGGGTAAAGCGGAAAGAACAGAATCCGGTCGCAGCCCGCTGCGACCATTTCCCGGACCTTTGATTTGGTCGATGGGTTACCATAGCGCATGCAGAACTCGACCATGACCCTGTCGCCATAGCGTTCCGTCATCGCGTCCCGCATCTTGGCGGTCTGCTCTTTGGTGATCGTCATCAGCGGGCTTTCGCCCTTGTCGTGGTTCCAGATCGACTTGTACGCCTCACCCGAGCTGAAGGGCCGTTTGGTCAGGATGATCCCCTGCAGGATTGGTTGCCATTTCCACTTGGGATAGTCGATCACGCGCTGGTCCGACAGAAACTCGTTCAAATAACGGCGCATGGGCCAATAGCTGTAATCGTCTGGGGTGCCGAGATTGGCCAGCAGGATGCCGACGCGGCCCGTTTTGACTTTGGGGTGATCCGCCGGGGCATGATCGGGGCGTGTGGCGTCAAACATGTTTCACTTCCTGAGATGTCTTTGCTTCGGGCTGAGATAACCGGAATTCCGCATTCGTCAATCGGACAGTTTGCCTTCGCTTGCGCCCAGAGCATCCGCAAGCCGCATCTGGGCCGAGCCCGGACGCAGCGGTTTTGGCTGGCTTTCATCGGGCGACCAGCCAGTTAGGCAGACCAGCTCGAATGTTGCCTTGAGGCGTTTCTGATCAGTGCTGAAATGATTGGCATAGATGTCTTGCGCCCGGGCAAAGACCTGCCGGTTTGTGGGGTGTTTCATGCGGTTTTGCAGGCTGTTGGTTTCACCCATTGCCCGCAGGTCATGCATCAGGTGGGTCAGATCGCGATATTCCGCCGTCAGCCGCGCGGTATCAGCAACCGGCAGGGCCAGTCCGGCGCGTTGCAGCAACCCGCCCAGATCGCGCAGCTCGGCCATAGGCGCGATGCGGGGGCTGAGGCCGCCCGTGACCTCAACCTCGGCCTGCCCAAGTGCGGCGCGCAGTTCCCGCAGGGTTTCACCGCCCAGACAGATCACCAGCAACAGCCCATCAGGTTGCAGCGCGCGGTGACACTGGATCAACTGCCCAACCGGATCATTAGCCCAGTGCAGAGCCATGGCATGGATCACCAGATCATGGGCACCGGGGGTCAAGTCCAGCACCTCGTTATCCGGGATGATCCGCGCCATTGGCAACACATCCTGCCAGACTTGCGCAAAAGGGGTCACGATCGCCGGGTCCGTAAAGCTTTTATTAACCAAGGCGAGCCGATCCTGAACCTCGTCAACTGCGGCGCGGTGCAAGAACAAGGCATCTTCCCGTGCGCGGGACCGACGCCGTGCAAGGATTGCGCGGTCGAACAGTGAGGGTGCGTTGGAATCAGGCAGTTTCATAGGGCGCAACTATCGCATGTGGCAGCGGATTCAAACCGCTGTCCAGATGATCTATCCCCCGCGCTGTCTGGGATGCGGTGATTTGACCGAGTCGGATTTCGGCCTCTGTGGCTCCTGTTGGCGTGAAACGCCCTTTATCGGTGGCGCTGTATGTGAAAGCTGCGGCGTGCCCTTGCCGGGTGAGGCCGATGGCCACCGAATCGAATGTGATGACTGTATGAAAACGCCGCGCCCCTGGCGCGATGGGCGGTCTGCGCTTTTGTATGATGGCAAGGCGCGATCCCTGATTCTGGCTCTGAAACACGGGGACCGGCCCGAGCTTGCACGCCCTGCGGCGCGCTGGATGGCCCTGGCGGGTCGGGATTTGTTTCGCGAGAACATGCTGATCGCGCCGGTACCGCTGCATTGGTCCCGGTTGCTGAAACGCAGGTACAACCAATCCGCCCTGTTGGCGCAGCATCTGGGGCGGCAAACCGGGTTGGAGGCCTGTCCGGACCTTTTGGTCCGACGGACAAGAACGCCGGTTTTGGATGGAAAAACAGCCGCACAGCGCATGGAAACGCTGGAGAATGCGATTGCAGCGCATCCCAGGCGGCTTCGGCAGATGCAGGGGCGCGATATTCTGCTGGTCGATGATGTCATGACATCAGGCGCAACATTGACCTCATGTGCACGTGTCTGTCGTGCATCCGGGGCAAATCATATTTTTGTGTTGACCCTAGCGCGCGTTGCCAAGGATACCTAACTCGCCCAGGATTGTGCGAAACCCAAAGGTACGGAATATGAAATCGGTAGAAATATATACCTCGCCGCTCTGTGGCTTCTGTCACGCTGCAAAACGGCTGTTGAATCAGAAGGGCGTCGAGTTTCAGGAAGTCGATGTCCTGAGGAACCCAAAACGCAAACCTGAAATGATCCAGCGCGCCGGTGGCAAGCGCACCGTACCCCAGATCTTTATCGGATCGCAGCATGTGGGTGGATGCGACGACCTGTATGAGCTGGAACGTCAGGGCAAGCTGGACGGTTTGCTGGCGGCCTGATGAAGAGCGCCCTGCTTCAGATCACCTCGTCGGATGATCCGGCTGAAAACCTGAAAATGGTGCGCGCCCTGATGTCCGAAGCGGCAGGGCAGGGTGCGCGGTTCGTTCTGACGCCCGAGGTGACGAATTGCGTGTCCACCTCGTCCACACGGCAGCGGGAAATCCTGCAATACGAAGAAGATGACCTGACACTAGCGGGGCTGCGCGAGCAGGCCGCGAGCCTGGGGATCTGGTTATTGATCGGCTCGTTGGCGATCAAAACACATGATGCGGATGGTCGGTTTGCCAATCGGTCTTTCATGATTGATCCTCAGGGGCAGATCGTGGCGTGGTATGACAAGATCCATATGTTCGACGTGCAGGTGTCCGAGGCCGAGACGTTTCGCGAGTCCAAAAACTACCGTCCCGGCACACGAGCGGTCATAGCCGAGACAGATTTCGGCAAGGTGGGTCTGAGTATATGTTATGATATCCGCTTCCCCCAACTGTACGAATCTCTGGCGCAGGCTGGAGCGCGCATTCTGACGGTTCCAGCCGCTTTTTCACCGGTCACGGGTGAGGCCCATTGGAAGTCGCTGTTGCGGGCGCGGGCGATTGAAAACGGATGCTGGGTGTTGGCCCCGGCGCAGACCGGTGAACACCCTAAAACCAGGGGAAAGACCCGCAAAACCTACGGTCACAGCATGGTCGTTGCCCCATGGGGAGAGGTCGTCATCGACGCAGGGACCGATCAGGGCATTCACTTTTTCAAATTGGATGATAGTTCTGTTACAGAAGCACGAAGCCGCGTGCCTTCGCTGACACATGTCCGTCCCTTTGACGGCCCCTGATCCAGAATCTGGACTATGACAAACGATACCAATGCCCTCGCGGTCACGCTGTTCAGCGAGATCCTGACCGCAGACCAGTTATTGCGTAACCGGCTCAGCCGGGTGCTGCCCAGGGGCATGGAAATTTCGCATTTCTCGGTTTTGAACCATCTTGTCTTTGTCGGCAACGAACGCAGCCCGGCACAGCTAGCCGATACGTTTCACGTGACCCGAGGTGCCATGACCAATACCTTGGCCAAGCTGGAATGGGCCGGATATATCCACATCCGCCCCGACTGGGACGACGCCCGCCGCAAGATGGTCGCCATCAGCCCCGCTGGGCGGAGTGCTCGGGATCAGGCGATCTCCTCCATTGCGCCGCTGATCAATCGCGTGGTCGGAGAGCTGGGGCTGGAGCGGGTCCGCAGCACGCTGCCCGTGCTGCGGGATTTGCGATTGCAGTTGGAGGGGGAGTAGGTTCACCCCGGCTTCACGCTCGCCGTCACATAATTCACGCTCAAATCCCGGTCCGAGATCGACCAGCTCCATAGTATCGGGTTGAACACGAAACCCTTGCGGTCCACCGGGTCCAACCCGGCTTGACGCAACAGGTCGAACAACTCGTCAGGGGTGATGAACTTGTTCCACTCATGCGTGCCGCGCGGCAGCCAGCGCATGATCACCTCGGCACCAAAGATGGCCATCGCATAGGATTTCGGATTGCGGTTGATGGTCGAACAAATCTCAAGTCCGCCTGGTTTCAACAAATCCCGCGTGGCTGTCAGAAAGCTGAGCGGGTCGGCCACATGTTCGACCACCTCCATGTTCAGAATCACATCAAACTGCTCACCTGCGGCGGCCATAGCCTCGGCAGTGGTGTGGCGATAGTCGATCCCAAGCCCCGATTGCTCGGCATGGATGCGGGCGACGGGCAGGTTGCCCTCGGCGGCATCGGCGCCCACGACCTCGGCGCCAAGGCGAGCCATGGGTTCGCTCAGCAAGCCTCCTCCACATCCGATATCCAGCAGGCGCAGGCCCTCGAACGGGCGCGGGGCCTTCAGATCACGGTCAAATTCGCCTGCGATTTGCTGTGTGATATAATCCAGACGACAGGGGTTCAGCATATGCAGGGGCTTGAATTTCCCATGCGGGTCCCACCATTCGGCGGCCATCGCCTCGAATTTTGCGATCTCGGACGGGTCTACCGTGTTCGGATGCGCTTGCATTCCTGTCTCCGTATGCTCTTTTACGTTTAAGGACTATATAGGGCCATAATGGACAAGTACCCGGACCAAAAGCGCGCAGTGCAATATCTTTACCCGCCGATCGACCCGTTCGATCAGCGAATGGTCGATGTGGGCGATGGTCACCTTATCTATATGGAACAATGCGGCAATCCGGATGGCCTGCCGGTGGTCGTGTTGCACGGAGGCCCAGGTGGCGGATGCAGCCCCGCAATGCGGCGCTATTTCGATCCGGACGTCTTTCGGGTGATTCTGTTTGATCAGAGAGGCTGTGGACGCTCGCGCCCGCACGCGTCGGTCACAGACAACACAACCTGGCATCTGGTGGCCGATATCGAACGGCTGCGCACCCTGTTGAACATCAGTGACTGGGCCGTTTTCGGTGGAAGCTGGGGCGCAACCCTGGCGTTGATCTATGCGCAGGCGCATCCCGACCGGGTGAATAGGCTGATATTGCGCGGCGTGTTTCTGGCAACGCAGGCCGAGCTGGACTGGTTCTATGGTGGTGGCGCGGGCAAGTTCTGGCCCGAGCAATGGTCCAAGTTCACCGCTCTGCTCTCCGAGACTGAGCTTTCCGACACGATTGGGGCCTATAACAAACGTCTGTTCTCAGGGGATCGGGCGACTGAGGTTCTGTACGGACGGGCCTGGTCCGCTTGGGAAAATGCGCTGGCGTCAATCCATTCGAACGGATCCACCGGAGAAAGCCCGGGTGAGTATGCGCGCGCCTTTGCCCGGCTTGAGAATCACTATTTCATCAATCGGGCTTTCCTTGATCAGGACGGACAGATTCTGGAGCAGATGGATCGGATCGCTCATATTCCCGGCCATATCGTTCAGGGCCGCTATGACATGATCTGCCCACCGCATTCTGCCTGGAACCTGGCCGAGCGTTGGCCGAATGTCGAATTGAAGATGGTCCGTCAGGCAGGCCATGCCCTGTCTGAACCCGGCATCAGTGCCGAACTGGTCCGCATTATGAACCGCGTGGCCGAGGGGGTAGCATGACCCGCATTGACCGCCGCGCGTTGTTTGCATCAGGTGCCGCTGCGGCGCTGTTGGCCGCAACAGGCGCCTCACTGGCGAATACGCCCAAGCCGGGCGGAACCCTGCGGCTTGCGGTGCCGCGTGACGACAGTCTTGAACAGGTTGCACGGGGGGCGGTGTTTGACACGCTGACCGAAATCGCACCTGACGGTACCTTGCGAGGTGAGCTGGCAACAGGATGGCAGACCGATACGGATGCCCGGATCTGGACGTTTGATCTGCGCGATGATGCGGTGTTCCACGACGGCGTAGCATTGGATATCGCTGATGTGATGGCGGTTTTGGCCGAAGTCGGGCGCGCCGAAGCGCTGGCCCCTAACCGGCTGCACCTTGAACTGGCTAAACCTAATCCCGGCCTGCCTTTCCTGCTGGCCGAAAGTCAATTTGTCATCCCGCGGGCTGGTCAGAGCGTCAAACCGCTGCAGATCGCCAATGGCACCGGATGCTACCGTGTCGAACGGGCTGAGGATGATCGCCACTTTCTGGGCCGCAAAGTTGTTGACCATTATAAGAGCACTCAGGCCGGCTGGGCGGATGCTTTTGAGATTATCGTCATTCCTGATGCCCGCGTCCGGGCCGAAGCATTGCGGGATGGCTATGTGGATATTGCTGCCCTGCCATCACCCGAAGGCTTGAATGGACTGCGCGGTCTGCGCCTTCACCCCAGCGAATCGGATATTGCGCTGGCTGCTGCTGCTCATGTTGGTATGCCCCAGCAGATCGGCGGCGCGCGCGCGCTGGACGACGGACGCATCGCTGAACGGTGGTGGTTGGCGTAAATTCCGGTCAGGGTTCCTGCCGGGGGTTGCAGACTCGGGAATCCCTGCGTATATGCAGTTGCAACAGCGGCGTGTCAGACTTCTGGTCTGGGGCTCCACCGGGAATTTCGACGGGCCGCGCGCCCGTTTTTTTGTGCCCGACTGACAGGGTAGAGTAGCTGATGACAAACGAACTGATAGCCAAAGCTGCCATCGATCGGAGACTGGCCGAGATCATCACCCCAGTGATCGAAGATCTGGGGTATGAGCTGGTCCGTATCCGCCTGATGAGCGGCAAGCAGACCACCTTGCAGATCATGGCCGACAAGCCCGATGGTGGCATCGAAGTGGATGATTGCGCCGAGATATCGAACGCAGTCAGTGCCACACTGGATGTCGAAGATCCGATCCTTGACGCCTATGCGCTGGAAGTGTCCAGCCCCGGCATCGACCGGCCTCTGACACGTCTCAAGGATTTT
Organism: Ruegeria sp. YTSA219; assembly: GCF_059609985.1. Lineage (NCBI taxonomy): Bacteria > Pseudomonadati > Pseudomonadota > Alphaproteobacteria > Rhodobacterales > Roseobacteraceae > Ruegeria > Ruegeria sp. YTSA219. The sequence continues at coordinate 134,468 of NZ_JBXWMT010000005.1, read as the reverse complement.
GAGATGTTCGAGGGCTATGAGGCAAAGATTGAAACCGCCGAACTGATCGACGGCCGTCGCCGCTTCAAAGGTGAGCTGGCCGGGATCGAAGGCGATGAGGTTTTGATCAATATCTCCGAGGGAGATGAGACAATCACCATCGGCTTGCAGTTTGACTGGCTAAGCGATGCCAAGCTGGTCCTGACCGATGATCTGATCAAAGAGATGCTGCGCCAGCGCAAGGACGCCGGTGCCCTGAACGAAAACGCTTTCGACGAGATTGAGACCGAAGGGTCCGAAGAGGAGACGAACTGATGGCAATCACCTCAGCCAACCAGCTGGAGCTGCTGCAGACCGCCGAGGCCGTGGCCCGCGAAAAGATGATCGACCCCGGTCTGGTTGTCGAAGCGATGGAAGAATCGCTCGCCCGTGCCGCCAAAAGCCGCTACGGCGCCGAGATGGATATCCGCGTCAGCATCGACCGCAAGACCGGCAAGGCGACCTTTACCCGTGTCCGCACCGTGGTTGAAGATGAGGAGCTTGAGAACTATCAGGCCGAGATGACCGTCGAGCAGGCCAAGCAATACATGGAAGCGCCAGAAGTCGGTAGCGTCTATGTCGAAGAAGTGCCTCCGGTCGAAATGGGCCGGATCGCGGCGCAATCCGCCAAGCAGGTGATTCTGCAGAAGGTCCGCGAAGCCGAGCGCGATCGCCAGTACGAAGACTTCAAGGATCGCGCAGGTACCATCATCAACGGTGCGGTCAAGCGCGAAGAGTTTGGCAATGTCATCGTCGATCTGGGCGGTGCCGAGGCTGTTCTGCGCCGCAACGACAAGATTGGCCGCGAAAGCTATCGCCCCAATGACCGTGTGCGCGCCTATATCAAGGAAGTTCGCCGCGAGGTTCGTGGCCACCAGATCTTCCTGTCGCGCACCGCGCCTGAATTCATGGCTGAACTGTTCAAGATGGAAGTGCCGGAAATCTATGACGGCATCATCGAGGTCAAAGCTGTTGCTCGCGATCCCGGATCGCGCGCCAAGATCGCTGTCATTTCCTATGACGGCTCGATCGACCCTGTCGGTGCCTGCGTTGGTATGCGCGGCAGCCGTGTGCAGGCCGTCGTGAATGAGCTGCAGGGCGAAAAGATCGACATCATTCCATGGAATGAAGATCAGCCCACCTTCCTGGTGAACGCGCTGCAGCCTGCCGAGGTGTCCAAGGTTGTTCTGGATGAAGAAGCGGGCAAGATCGAAGTTGTGGTTCCCGAAGAACAGCTGAGCCTTGCCATTGGCCGTCGCGGTCAGAATGTGCGCCTGGCCAGCCAGCTGACCAATCTGGACATTGATATCATGACCGAGGCCGAAGAATCGGCGCGCCGTCAGAAAGAATTCGAAGCCCGCACCAGCCTGTTCATGGAAAGCCTGGATCTGGACGAGTTCTTTGCGCAGCTGCTGGTCTCGGAAGGGTTTACCAACTTGGAAGAAGTCGCTTATGTCGAGCTCGACGAGCTGTTGGTCATTGACGGCGTCGACGATGGCACCGCGCAGGAACTGCAGACCCGTGCGCGTGAACACCTGGAAGCACAGGCCAAAGCGGCGCTGGATGCAGCGCGTGAGCTGGGTGTCGAGGACAGCCTTATTGAATTCGAAGGTCTGACACCCCAGATGGTAGAAGCGCTGGCCAAGGACGACGTGAAAACGTTGGAAGACTTTGCCACCTGCGCTGACTGGGAACTGGCTGGTGGTTGGACCACAGTTGATGGTGAGCGTATCAAGGATGACGGTGTTCTGGAGCCTTTTGGCATAACGCTGGAAGAGGCGCAGGATCTGGTCATGACCGCACGCATCATGCTGGGCTGGGTTGATCCTGCCGAATTGGAGCAAGCTGAAGAAGACGGCGTAGCGGCCGACGAGGAAGCCGAGGCCTGATCGCAGGCTTCGGGTGGCGCACATGGGTCGCGGTGGCGTCCATAAGGATCGGTCTGACGGACCCGAACGCAAGTGCATTGCCACTGGCGAGGTTCAGCCTAGATATGGGCTGATCCGCTTTGTGGTCGGGCCAGACGGTCAGGTCTTTCCTGATGTCGCGGCAAAACTGCCGGGGCGCGGTGTTTATGTCTCGGCCGACCGTAGCGCGTTGGATAAAGCCATCGGCAAGAAATTGTTCGCGCGGGGGTTCAAGGCGCAGGTCACTGTGTCAAAGGATCTGGCCGATGAGGTTGAAAAGCAGATTGCGCGGCGCGTGATCGAGCTTTTGAGCCTCGCGCGCAAGTCCGGTGATGCGGTTGCTGGCTATGAAAAGGTCAAGGCAATGCTGGACCGGGAAGAGGCCCAGATATTGCTTCAGGCGTCCGATGGATCGGGGCGCGGCAAGTCGAAACTCAGCACGCCGCACTTTGGGAAATACATCGGCTGGTTGACCGCAGACGAACTTGGGGCGGCATTTGGGCGCCAAACCGTGATTCATGCGGCCTTGGCCTCTGGCGGACTCGCCAAACGTGTTGTAGAGGAAGCGCAGCGCCTGCATGGCTTGCGCGAAACGGATGACGGCGGCAAGGGCCGCGCGGAAGGGTAAGAAGCTTTATGAGCGATAGTGACGGCAAAAAGACATTGGGTCTTCGTGGCGGGGCGCGCCCCGGAAATGTGAAACAAAGTTTCAGCCACGGACGTACCAAGAATGTCGTGGTGGAAACCAAACGCAAGCGCGTGGTGGTCCCCAAGCCGGGTGCGGCCAAAACCGGTGGTGGAGCTACGCCATCAGGTGATCCGTCGCGTCGTCCTGCCGGGATTTCCGACGTGGAAATGGCGCGCCGGATGAAGGCGCTGCAGGCTGCCAAGGCGCGTGAGGTCGAAGAGGCCGCCGAGCGTCAGGCCGCTGAAAAAGCGCGCGAGGAAGAGCGTGCCCGTCGCCGTGCGGAACTAGAGGCCAAAGAGCGCGAACAGCGCGAGGCCGAAGAACGCGCGCGCGCCAAGGCCGAAGAGGAAGAACGCAAGCGCAAAGAGGCTGAAGATGCCGCTAAGCGTGTCGCGGCGACCCCGACTCCTGAAGAGCCAAAAGCCGCCCGCAGCCCGGCCAGCAAGCCTGCGCCCGCAGCAACGCCACGCAAGCAGGATCGCGAGCGTGAACAACGCGGCACGCGCACCAAGGGCCGTGACGATAACCGCCGTTCAGGCAAGCTGACTCTGGGTCAGGCGACCGGTGGTGAAGGTAATCGTCAGCGTTCGATGGCAGCCATGAAGCGTAAGCAAGAGCGCGCGCGTCAGAAAGCCATGGGCGGCGCGGTCGAGCGGGAAAAGGTTATCCGCGACGTACAGCTGCCCGAGGCGATTGTCGTGTCCGAGCTGGCCAACCGTATGGCCGAGCGTGTCGCGGACGTTGTCAAATCGCTAATGAACATGGGCATGATGGTCACGCAGAACCAGACCATTGACGCTGATACTGCGGAACTGATCATCGAAGAATTTGGCCACAAGGTCACGCGCGTCTCGGCCTCTGACGTCGAGGACGTCATCAAAGAGATCGAAGACAGCGAAGGCGATCTGCAGTCGCGTCCGCCGGTCATTACCATCATGGGTCACGTTGACCACGGTAAGACCTCGTTGCTGGACGCGATCCGCGACGCTCGCGTTGTGGCGGGTGAGGCCGGGGGTATTACCCAGCATATTGGCGCTTATCAGGTGAAAACCGATGGCGGCACAACGCTGTCTTTCCTGGATACACCGGGCCACGCGGCCTTTACCTCGATGCGTTCGCGCGGGGCACAGGTCACGGATATCGTGGTTCTGGTTGTTGCTGCGGATGACGCGGTGATGCCGCAGACGATCGAGGCGATCAACCACGCCAAAGCGGCGGGTGTCCCGATGATCGTTGCGATCAACAAGGTCGACAAGCCGGACGCAAACCCGGACAAGGTGCGCACCGATCTGCTGCAGCACGAAGTCATCGTTGAGAAAATGTCGGGTGAGGTTCAGGACGTCGAAGTGTCCGCCATCACCGGTCAGGGTCTGGACGAGCTGCTGGAAGCCATCGCGTTGCAATCCGAAATTCTTGAGCTGAAAGCCAACCCGAATCGCGCCGCCCAGGGTGCCGTGATCGAGGCGCAGCTGGATGTGGGCCGTGGACCTGTTGCTACCGTTCTGGTTCAAACCGGTACATTGCGTCAGGGCGATATCTTTGTTGTGGGTGAGCAATACGGTAAAGTCCGTGCGCTGATCAACGACAAGGGCGAACGCGTCAAAGAGGCAGGACCCTCGGTTCCGGTTGAGGTTCTGGGTCTGAATGGCACGCCCGAGGCCGGGGACGTTCTGAACGTGACCGAGACTGAAGCGCAGGCGCGTGAAATCGCCGCCTACCGTGAACAGGCTGCCAAGGACAAACGCGCCGCCGCCGGTGCCGCAACCACCCTTGAACAGCTGATGCAGAAGGCCAAGGAAGACGAAAACGTCACCGAGCTGCCAATTCTGATGAAAGCGGACGTGCAGGGTTCTGCCGAAGCCATCGTTCAGGCGATGGAGAAGATCGGCAACGACGAAGTACGCGTGCGGGTGCTGCATTCAGGCGTCGGCGCGATCACCGAAACGGATGTCGGCTTGGCGGAAGCGTCCGGAGCCCCAATCTTGGGCTTCAACGTGCGTGCCAATGCTTCAGCCCGGAACACCGCGAACCAAAAGGGCGTGGAAATCCGCTACTACTCGGTGATCTACGATCTGGTCGACGACGTGAAAGCCGCCGCATCAGGCCTGTTGAGCGCCGAGATCCGCGAAAAGTTCATCGGTTATGCCGAGATCCGCGAAGTCTTCAAGGTTACGGGCGTTGGCAAGGTTGCTGGCTGTCTGGTTACAGAAGGCGTGGCGCGTCGTTCCGCAGGTGTCCGCCTGCTGCGCGACAACGTCGTGATCCACGAAGGCACGCTGAAAACGCTGAAGCGCTTCAAGGACGAAGTGGCCGAGGTTCAGTCGGGTCAGGAATGCGGTATGGCATTCGAGAACTACGACGATATCCGCGCCGGCGACGTCATCGAAATCTTCGAGCGCGAAGAGGTCACCCGGACACTGGATTGATCCGGACAGAACTGAAATTCGGAAAACAGCGGCTCCAACGGGCCGCTGTTTTTCTTTTGGAGAGCTGACGTGAGCCTTTGACTTTTAGCGCGAGTTTTTCTGAGGTTAATCATCAAGTCGCACCGGGTAGCCTTGGTTCAAGAGGCAAAGTAAATCTAGGTTGCTGTCGGCTATGCGGACTTAGCGGCCAATAGGGTTCACCGACGCAGTGCCCGTAGCCAGGCTCAGGCTCGCGACCACGTGCTGTGTATATCTCTCTGCAAGTGAAGTACTTGTACGCCAAAAATAGGAAAGTGGAGGTTCCGATTTGAACTATTGGAAAAGCAAGTAGTGTCCGCGACCGCTTATGCATGTTTCGCGAGATTGGTTTGACGTCAAAATCTGAGCTGGATGCTGCACAGATCGTTGACCAAGAGTCGCCCTCCCAGATCACGGTCAGTCATGAGACAAGAGTTGGCAAAGTGCGAGTTGCGATCAGACATAATCAACAGAACAGCTTGAGCTTGCGCGACTGGCACACCGATCCATCGGTTGCGGGTGTTTTGGGCATTCTGCATCGCACACAGGCAAGATGGAGGGCCTGTCAGGCATCCGCGATTATCAAATCGCTCGCCTTTTCCCCGATCATGATTGCCGGTGCGTTGGTGTTGCCACTGACGATCTCGGGCATGATCGAACAATCGGCCACGCGCAGATTTTCTAGTCCGTGAACCCTTAGTTTAGGATCGACAACAGATGCCTCAGAGCTTCCCATCGCACAGGTGCCGGTTGGGTGGTAGATTGAGGTCGAATTCGACCTGGCCCAATCCAGCGTAGCGTCATAGTCATTGCAATTCAGATCTTCTGTTGGTCGAAACTCTTCCGAAATCTTCGAGGCCAAAGGGTTTTTCTTGGCAATTCGCCGCGCGATATTCACGCCATCGACTATGGTCCTGCAATCTGTTTCTGTGGACAAGTAGTTCGGTATGATCTTGACATGTTTGGACGGATCGGGGCCGTTCAGGCGCAACTCCCCCCTGCTTTCCGGGCGCAGCTGGCAGACCGACATTGTAAAGGCCGAGAACGGGTGTACGCCCTCGCCCGGGCTGTCAGCGGACCAGGGTTGGACATGAAACTGTATATCGGGTGTCTCTACATCCGGGCGCGTTTTCATAAAGCCGGTGGCAAGGCTGGCCGCCATTGTCATAGGCCCGGCACGGAACAGTGCATATTTCAGAGCGATGCGCGCCTGATTGAAGAGGCTGCGGACTTCATCATTCAGTGTTGGTTCATTGCACTTGAACACCAGGCGCGCCTGTAAATGATCCTGCAAGCCCTTACCAACACCAGACAGGGCGTGAAGCGGTTCGATTCCGTTTTCTTTGAGGTGGTCCGGGTCTCCAATCCCCGACAACATCAGGATCTGGGGCGAATTGATCGCGCCACCAGACAGGATAATCTCGCGTCGAACCTTCAGAGTTTGCTCGACCCCTGACCTGTCACGGTAAACCAGCCCGGTCGCCTTTTTCCCGTCCAAAACCACGCGCGTCACAAATGCGTTGGTGATGATGTTAAGATTCTGACGACTTCGAATGGGTTTGAGATAAGCCACAGCCGCGCTGCAGCGACGACCGTTGCGTGTGGTCAATTGGAAATAACCTACGCCTTCTTGTTCGGCGCCATTGTAGTCGGGATTGAACGCGTAGCCTGCAACCTGTGCTGCGGCAACCCAGGCGTCGCAGATGGGGCGTTGAATGCGCATGTTCGAAACAGACAAAGGCCCGCCAATGCCGTGAAACTCATCTTCACCGCGTTCTTGATCTTCGCAACGTTTAAACAGGGGCAAGACATCGTCCCACCCCCATCCCTCATTGCCCATTTGCCGCCAGCGATCGTAGTCTTCTTTCTGGCCGCGGACATAAAGCAGCCCGTTCAGCGAGGATGAGCCGCCCAGCACCTTGCCTCGTGGCCAGTCTATGGATCGTCCATTAAGCCCCGGATCGGGTTCAGTGCGATAGCACCAGTCAACCGACGGGTTGTGCATTGTTTTGAAATAACCGACCGGAATGTGAATCCACGGGTTGGTGTCGCGACCGCCAGCCTCCAGCAATGCGACGGTCGTATTGGGATCAGCACTCAAACGGTTGGCAATGACACAGCCCGAAGATCCTGCTCCGACTACCGCATAATCGACTTCCATAACTGTCTCCTCCCGACGCGACTGAAAAAAACTCTATGCAAGATGCGAGAAATATACTAGCCTTTTTTGATACAAAACGTCTCAATAATTGCGATCAGGGAGGTAGGCAATGGAGATCGGTAAGAAACTAAGTGGCATTTCCCGGCGAGATTTTTTTCGTGTGGCCGGGCGGTATGGCATGAGTTCGACACTGCTGGCGGCAGGTGGGTTCGGTGGCGCGATGAGCCTGGCGAATCTGGCGCAGGCAGCCGAATCAACCTATGAAAAGCGCTTCTCGAAAGAGCCAAAGCACACGCTTAAATTTGGCGCATCGGGCTTTAACACCCGCAATCTGCTGATCGAACGCGCCGGCGCGATCGAGTTTGCACGCGATCTGGAAGAGCGCACGGACGGTGAAATTCGGATCGAGTTCATTGGCGACAACCAGATCTGCGGGCAGCTGAGCTGTGTTGAAAAAACTCAGCAGGGCATTGTTGATATTTACGCGGCCTCGACCCAGAACTCGGCTGGAGGCGCGCCGTATCTCAACGTGCTGGACTATGCTTACATGTTCCCCAGCCGGGCAGCGCAGTATCACTTCTTCTACAGCCCGGCGAGCCAGCGCATTCTGCGTGATCCGCTGGAGAAACGGCACGGCCTGAAGTTCCTGTTTACCCACTGTGAATTGCGCGGCCTGCAAATGGGTTCGACCTTTGCCGACAAGCCGACCGTCACCAAACTGGAAGAGCTGTTCGGCACAAAGAACCGTGTGACGGGTACACAGCTGGGACGCATTGCGATGCAGCTGTTGAACCTGAATCCGGTACCGGTTGCATGGGAAGAAACTCTGGATGCGTTGAAGACTGGTCTAATCGACGGGGCTGAAACGTGGGCATCGGCCGTCGCATATGCCAACATGGCTCCAGTGGTGTCGCAGTCAGTCAACCTGAAATTCTTCTGCGGCACTGAACATACCTCAATGTCGGCCAAAGTGTTCGACAGTCTGGGCGGGGAGCTGCAGGATGCTGTGATGGAGTCTTCCTACTTTACGCAGGCTTTGATTCAAGGTGCCAATGAAGCGGCTTTGCTGAACACTGTGGGTTTCTCGGAACCGCAGCTGCCTGATACTATCTTCGCCGAAAATGGAGTACGTCCGGCATTCCTGCCAGATGATCAGATCAAACTGGCCGAAGAGATGTGCGCCCCGAACTACAACCCCGAACCTTGGGCGCAGTGGCGTGAGCGTTTGAACAAATGGGCCGGTGGCATCGATACCTATCAGGAAATCTACGACATCGCGCGTGAGATTCCGGCAGACACCCTGCCGGAAAACGTAGAACCGCGCCGTTGGTGGAAAGGCGAAGCCTGATACAAAAGACGAACCGGCCCCAAGCGGGCCGGTTCTAATACACACCGACTGGGAGGACGGGGTACATGTCGTTTTGGGCAGACACAGGCGCGATCTTCAGTGCCTTTCTCAGCCAGGATTCGTTCGAGATTCAATCAGCGCTGGAATCGGACGCCGCATGGGTGTTGGGCGCGGTTGTTTCAGCCATGGGCGGATTCGTGATCATGCTGATCTATCGGACAGTGCCGTTTATCGAGCGCCATCTGGAGCGGTCGGTGATGGTATATTCTTACCTCGCCATTGCGTTGATCATTTTCTGGGGCGTGATCGACCGATTCGTGTTCAACGATCAAGAACCGTGGTCCACCACTATCCCTCCCTTGTTGTTTATGGTGATGGCGTGGTTCGGGGCCACGTACAATGTTCGCCTGCGGACGCATCTGAGTTTCAATGAGTTCCGCACCGCAATGCCCCGAGGCGGGCAGTTGGCCTGTTTGATCCTTGATGCGGTGTTGTGGTTCATCTTTGCCGTGATCGTCATCGTGACGACCACGCGACTGGTTGCGTTATCGGCGTCAAATTTTCAGATCGTTCTCGGCACGGACAATATCATGCAGTGGTGGTTTTTGCTGGCCGCGCCTCTTTCGTTCTTTTTGATGATCGGGCGTGTGTTTCAGAACCTCGCCGACGATCTGCAAAACTGGAAAACAGGTGAGCCGCTGATCAAGCAGGCCGTGATCGGAGCAGACTGATGACAGACGGAACTTTGGTTACACTGATCTCACTTGGGGTTACTTTTCTGTTCATGCTGGGCGTGCCGGTGTTTTTGGTCATCGGCTATTGGGTGATCGGCTGCTCATTCGTCCTTGGCTTGACGCTGGACAATATGGGGGCCGAACTGTTGAACGTGTTCAACAAAGGCTTTGCCCTGCTCGCGATGCCGCTCTTTATCCTGACCGGAGACCTGATCAACAAGTCTGGTATTGCCCGAAGGCTCAGCGATTTCGCCTATGCCTGTCTGGGCTGGATACGTGGTGGGTTGGCGATGGCATCGCTTGGTGCCTGCGGGTTATTCGCGGCGATTTCGGGATCAAACTCGGCGACGACAGCCACAATTGGTTCGATGCTGCACCCCGAGATGGTCAAAGGTGGCTATGACGAACGGTTCAGCGCGGCGACCGCTGCGGCAGGGGGTACTGTAGGGATCATTATCCCGCCTTCCATTATCTTCATCGTCTATGGCTTCTTGATGAACCTTCCTATTTCCGAGTTGTTCGTGGCGGGCATTCTTCCGGGCGCGCTCATGGTCTTTGGTATGCAATTCGCGTGCTGGATCATTTGCCGCATGAACGGGTGGGGCCATCTGATCCCTTTGCAGCTCAACCGGATACTGAAAACGGCATTTGGCGCCTGGCTTGGATTTTTCGCCATTGGGCTGGTGCTGTGGGGCATCTACACAGGCAAGTTTTCCCCGACAGAAGCCGCGGGCGTGACAGTTGGCTTCTGTGTGATCGCTGGTTTGGTCAGCTATCCGATCAACCGGATTATGGGGGCCAGAAACGACATATCGCCAACCGAGAAGAGTTACGCCGAAATGTTCGTGGTCGAAGGCTTTACGATCCCCGAGATCCCCTCGATCGTCATCCGCTCGGCCCAGATCACTGGCATCCTCGCACCGCTGATCGCGATATCAGTGGTGATGCAACAGATCTTGTCATTGCTTGGCGCGCAGCAGACAATCGGGGATTTCGTGACTTCAATGGGTGGATACTATGCGGTTCTGTTCACGTCGATGGTGATTGTTTTCTTCTCGGGTATGGTTCTGGAAAGCCTACCTGTAACCATAATTCTCGCCCCAATTCTTGCGCCAATCGCGGCCTCGGTTGGGATTGATCCAATCCATTTCTCGGTGATCTTCCTTGTGGGGGCGTCCATTGGATTCATCACACCACCTTATGGGCTGAACCTCTATGTGGCTTCAGGAGTAACAGGAGTACCTTATTTCCGGTTGCTTCGGTATACGGTACCCTATCTGGTGGCGCTTCTTTCGGTTTGGATTTTAGTGTCGCTTGTGCCCGATCTGGCCTTGATACTGCTGCCAAATAGCTAGACTGTTGCAGGATGGCCGAGACGGAAACACAAGAAAAAGAAACTCAAATACCAACCAACCTCCGCCTCCTGCTGATCCTCGAGGAGGTGGCGCGGCGTGGCGTTTCCGTAAAACCATCGGATCTGATTGAGGCATTAGGTCTGGCCAAGCCAACAATTCACCGTCTGCTGCAAACCGCAGAAGCCGAAGGGTTTCTGCAGCGGGATCTCGATGGCAGATCATATGGCCCGGGACATCGGCTGCGACTGCTATCGGTCAACACCATGTCGTCCGAGCATTTGCGCACTGCGCGACTGGCGATCTTGCGCAGTGTGGCTGAAACTGTTGGCGAGACATGTAATCTCGCCATTCCAGACCGCGAGGGCATGATCTATCTCGACCGGGTGGAAACGAAGTGGCCCCTGCGAATTCAACTGCCGGTCGGGACACAGGTGCCCTTCCATTGCACGGCCAGCGGCAAGATGTACCTGTCCACACTACGGCAAAGAAAGCTGGATGGGTTTCTTTCGGCAGGACATCTACAACCACAAACCGAACGCTCGCTGACCGACCCCAAGGCATTGCGATCGGAGATCCGACGTATCTCTGAGAATAGTTATTCCACCGATGACGAGGAATTCATGACCGGAATGACTGCCCTAGCAGTACCCGTTCAGGATGGACAAGGCCGATTGGTAGGCACGCTTTCGGTTCACGCGCCGACACAACGTCATGACGTCAACAGTCTGATGTCGTTTCTGGGCATACTTCAGAAGGGAGCGAAGCAGCTTTCGGCTCTTTTGAGCCAGTGACTAATGCTTCAGATGACAGTCAAAGCGTGATTTTTTTCACCATCTGCGAATTCGATCATCGACCGGTTTGGAGAATTCTGCACCAGAACGGATGAGAGCGCGATAAAAGTTCCGTGTACTCCGTTCGTTCAACTTTGCAGAGTCGACATTAGCGCACCGCTGCCACTCCTAGCTAGCGCAGCATCTGTCACTCTGGGCTCAAACCGGACACTTGCGGTACCGCCACAAATGCAGGGATATGGCGACTGGCTCAGTGCATGACGCAAAGGTCAGAATATTCTTTCGCCCAACACCTATGACTACCGAGGAGCCGGCAGGAACGTGCTTGCGTGCATGATGATGTCGAAATGCTGCATCCCTTTCTGCAGATCAAAACTGACAGAATGCCCGCCTTTACGCAGCAATTCCGCATAGTCCCGGCTTTGACGAATGAATTCGGGTGTGTCGCGCTCGGCGACGGTTACATGGTAACGCGGACCGGGGGCGGGCAGGTGCAGAATGGGTGAGAGATCGTGTATTTCGACCGGGGTCAGTCGCAGCGGGTCATTCACCGGCGTCAGGCTGATCGGTTCAAGATCATAGACGCCGCTAATCAGAATCACCTCTCGTACCCGCAAGCCGGCGCGGGCTAGCGCATCGGCTGAAGTCGCCATCATCATGGCCGCCAGATGTGCCCCGGCGCTGTGCCCCGACAAGGTGATCTGCGCCGGATCGAACCCAAGGGCCGTCGCCTGTGATCCCAGCCAAAGCAGGGCATCGCGGCACTCTTTGATCATCTGATCCAGTCGGGCCTCAGGTGCGAGCGTATAGTTCAGCGTTGCAAAGGCTTGCCCGTTTTCCACCAGTGTAGGGGCCATCATCGCCGACTCACGCTGACTGAGCGCCTGCCAGTAACCTCCGTGAATAAAGACATGCAGCGGAACGTTGGCCGTCGACGCAGGAAAGAAGTCGAGCACCTGTTCAGATGTTTCGCCGAAGGGCAGGTTTTCCCGGCATTCCATCCGGGCGCGGTTCTGCGCACTCAGCGCGGCGTAGCTTTCAAGATAGGGTGTCAGATCGCCGCCAACCATCGAACTGGGAGAATACTCCTGCTCCAGCTCTGTCTGAGTGAAACCACGATACAGCATCGCCTACTCCTGCCCGCTATACATCAATTCGGTGCGCACATCGTAGAGATCGTGAAAGAACCGCAAGTCCAGCGCTTTGCGCAGGAACGACACACCGCTGGACCCGCCTGTACCTGGCTGGTTGCCAATAACTCTCTCGACCGCTGTGACATGGTCAAACCGCCAGCGCTGGAACAGAGATTCAACGTCCATCAGCTTTTCGGCCAGCGCATAGAGGTCCCAATACTGATCGGTATTGTGAAACACCTGAGCCCAGATTTTCACCACGCGCGGGTCGCCGGAATATGGTTGTGCAAAGTCACGGTTCAGCAGGTCATCAGGCACGTCAAACCCTTGCCGGGCCAGCATGTGCAGCACTTCGTCGTAAAGCGAAGGCTTGGTCAGTGCGGCATCCAATAATTCCATGACTTCGGGATCATGCTGGTGAACCTTCAGGGTCGAGGCATCCTTGTTGCCCAGAATGAATTCAATCTGACGATAGCCATAGCTTTGAAATCCCGAGGAGCTGCCAAGTGCTTGCCGAAAGGTCATGTAATCGGCGGGGGTCATGGTCAGAAGCGTTTCCCACGCGGAAATCAACTGCCGCTGGATTGCTTTGACCCGGTCGAGATTCTTCATTGCCGGGCCAAATTCGTCCTCTTGCAGAAAGCGGCGCACTTCGACCAGCTGGTGATGCATCAGCTTCAGCCACAGCTCGCTGACCTGATGGATGATGATGAACAGCATCTCATCTGGTTGCGCGGGATCCTGAAACGTCTTTTGCAGATTCAGTAGGGTTTTGAGCTGCAGGAAATCGCCATAGCTCTTGCGGTGGGTTTCGGCGAAATCCGTGACCAGAGTGTCCTCGATCCCGCGTTCAAGATACCGGTTGTCCTTGTCGCTCATCTGCGCCTCCAAACACCTGAGTTCCCTCCTGTTTAGGGGGTGAAGCCGTTTAACGCCAGAGGGTTAGGTCCAATCCAGAACAACCTTGCCGGATCGACCTGATTTCATCTCGCCAAAGCCCTTGGCAAATTCATCAACCTTGAAACGGTGCGTGATCACTCGGCTGACATCCAAGCCGTTTTGTAACATGGCAATCATCTTATACCAGGTCTCGAACATCTCGCGCCCATAGACACCTTTGATGGTGATGGCCTTGAATACGATGCGGGACCAGTCCACGGGGGATTTTCCAGGTGGGATGCCCAGCAGAGCGATCTTGCCGCCCATCACCAGTGCCTCGACCATCTGGTCCAGTGCAATTTGTGAACCTGACATCTCAAGCCCGACGTCAAAACCCTGCTGCATGCCCAGTTCGGCGATCACGTCCTGCAATTCTTCTTTGGTCACATCGACAGGGCGCAATGTTGGCACGACATGCGCAGCCAGCGTCAAGCGGTCCGGATTGATATCGGTGATCACCACATGCCGCGCGCCTGCATGGCGGGCCACGGCGGCGGCCATGATGCCGATGGGGCCTGCACCGGTGATCAGCACATCCTCACCCAGCAGATCAAAGCTGAGTGCGGTGTGCACGGCATTCCCCAACGGGTCGAGAATGGCTCCGATTTCGTCGGGAATGTCATCGGGCAAAGGCACCACGTTGAAGGCAGGTAGTTTCAGGTATTGCGCAAAGGCACCCTGTTCGTTGACGCCGATTCCGCGCGTGCCGGGATCCAGATGGAACTTGCCAGCGCGGCTTTGGCGGCTGTCGGTTGTGATCAGGTGCCCCTCGCCGGAGCAGCGCTGGCCGATCTCAAGCCCGGTCACGTTGCGCCCGATCTCAACGATTTCACCGGCAAATTCATGGCCGGTGATCATCGGGGTGGGCACCGTGGCGGCGGCCCAGTCGTCCCAGTTCCAGATGTGGATATCGGTGCCGCAGATGCCGGTCTTGTTGATGCGGATCAGCACTTCATCTGGGCCGATTTCGGGGACCGGGGCCTGCACCATCCACAGCCCCTCCTCGGGCTTGGATTTTTCCAGCGCTTTCATCGTATTGGGTCGCATCAGATAATCCCCAGCTCTTTGCCGACCTTGCCAAAGGCGGCCAGCGCACGGTCCAGCTCATCCTTTGTCAGCGTCGCATTCATCTGCGTTCTGATCCGTGCCTTACCGCGCGGGACGACGGGGAAGAAAAAACCCGAAACATAAACGCCTTCGTCAAACAGCTTTGCGGCCATGTCCTGCGCCAGTTGTGCTTCGCCCAGCATTACCGGGATGATCGGGTGTTCGCCCGGTAGAAGGTCAAAACCCAAATTTTCCAATCCCGCGCGCCAATACTTGGCGTTGCCGAACAGTTGCGCGCGCAGCATGTCGCCCTCTTCGACCAGACGGATGGCTTCGATCCCGGCAGCAACGATTGAAGGCGGCAGCGAATTTGAGAACAGATAGGGCCGCGCCCGCTGCCGCAGCAGGTCGATCACCGGCTGCGGCCCGGCGATATAACCGCCGATTGCCCCCCCAAGTGCCTTGCCCAAGGTTCCCGTCAGAATATCCACAGCGACACCGAAATGATCCGGTGTACCAGCCCCGTTCGGACCCATGAATCCGGTGGCATGGCAGTCATCGACCATAACAATGGCGTCATATTTGTCCGCCAGTTCGCGGATTTTCGGCAAGTTAGCCAGATAGCCATCCATCGAAAACACACCGTCTGTCGCGATCATGATGTGACGCGCGCCGTCCTCGCGTGCCTGCTTCAGCCAGGCCTCCAGATCGTTCATGTCGTTGTTCAGATAACGATAACGTTTGGCCTTGCACAACCGTACCCCGTCGATGATTGAGGCATGGTTCAGACTGTCCGAGATGATGGCATCTTCAGGCCCTAACAAAGGCTCAAACAGCCCTCCATTGGCATCAAAACAGGCTGCAAACAGGATCGCATCGTCCTTATTCAGGAATTGTGCCAGCTTCTGTTCCAGCTCACGGTGAATGTCCTGTGTGCCACAAATAAACCGGACCGAGGCCATGCCGAACCCTTTGGGCTCCATCGCGTCTTTGGCGGCGGCGATCAGTGCCGGATGATCGGCCAGACCCAGATAATTGTTGGCGCACAGATTGATGACCTGCCTGTCGCCCACAGTAATTTCGCCGCCCTGGGGCGAGGTGATCATTCGTTCACGCTTGTACAGACCCTCCGCTTCGATCTGCACGAGGGTGTCGGTGACATGGGACAGGAATGCATCTGACATGGCGATCTCCGTTCAACTGAGTCGCATGTCTAACATAACGGATGAAATTCCCAAATAGGGGAATTACAGTATGAAGGAAAAATTTCCGCAAAGGCGGAAATGCGCCGGTGTCAGGCATTTTTGACGATCAGGAACACCCTTGCTGGCTTCTTGGCAGTAATTGAGTGCAGAACGTCCGCCGCGTATCGCGCGGTGTCGCCCTGGTTCAGCTCGCTGATGGCACTGCCCGAGGTGACGCGCACCGCACCTTCAAGTACAGTCAACTGTTCATGCGCGCCGCGGGCGTGTGGTTGGCTGTTCAGCGCGCCATCACTGTCAAAGCGGATATCGTAGACCTCGTGGCCACCGGCCTCTTCGGGCGGGGAGAGGATACGGATGCGGCAATTCTGGCCCATATTGTCGATGCTGGGCACTTCGTCGCTGCGCAGGGTTTCGATCTGATCGGCGTTATTGGCCTCTTCCAGCAGGCCAGCGAAATCCACCTGCAGGGCGCGGGTTAGGTTCCACAGGGTCGAGATCGTCGGGCTGCTTTCGCCGCGTTCGATCTGGCTGACCATGGATCGGGACACGCCGCTGAGATTGGCCACAGCTTCCAGCGACAGGCCTTTGGCACGACGGGCCTCTTTCAGGCGGGCGGGCAGGCGCGTCAGGATATCGTCTGAATTTTCCGTCATGACGGAATCTCATGCGCGTTTGGTGGCCTCATGTCAATTCCGCTTGTGACGGTACGTCCTATGGGACAGTTCCAATGGCTGGATGCATAGTGCCCGCAAATCCACGAGGAGAAGAGACATGAAAGATATCGTCATTCTTGATGGTGCGCGCACCGCGATTGGCACATTTGGTGGCGCCTTGGCTTCAACTGCGCCGATTGATCTGGCGACCGTTGTGACTGAAGCGGCGATAGAGCGATCTGGAGTTGCGCCCGAGCAAATCGGCAATGTGGTGTTCGGTCATGTCATTAATACCGAACCACGCGACATGTACCTGTCACGCGCCGCGGCCAAGCAGGCCGGTATCCCCGTTGAAACGCCCGCGATGAACGTAAACCGTCTGTGCGGGTCCGGTGCGCAGGCGATTGTGTCGGCGGTACAATCCCTGATGCTGGGCGACGCCGAATTCACTGTGGCTGGTGGCGCCGAAAGCATGTCGCGGAGTCCGTATGTCGTGCCACAGGCGCGCTGGGGCGCGAAGATGGGCGATGTCACCTCGATGGATATGATGCTGGGCGCGTTGAACTGCCCGTTTGGCACTGGCCACATGGGCATTACGGCCGAAAACGTTGCTGATGAGCACCAGATCACCCGTGAGCAGATGGATGAATTCGCGATGGCCAGCCAAACCCGTGCGGCGGCTGCGCTGGAGGCGGGGTATTTCCAAAGCCAGATCACGCCGGTTCAGGTCAAGGTCAAGCGCGACATGGTCGATTTCATGGTCGACGAGCATCCCAAACAGACATCCGCCGAGGCGCTGGCCGGGCTGCGTCCTGCCTTCCGCAAGGATGGCCGGGTGACGGCAGGCAACGCGTCGGGCATCAACGATGGTGCGGCGGCGATGGTACTGGCCACGGCGGAGGCGGCCGAGAAGGCCGGCTTGAAACCCAAGGCACGCATTCTGGGCTATGGCCACGCAGGCGTACGCCCCGAGGTGATGGGCATTGGTCCGGTTCCTGCGGTGCAAAACCTGATGGCGCGGACGGGCCTGACGCTGGGTGATTTCGATGTGATCGAAAGCAACGAAGCCTTTGCCGCGCAAGCGTTGGCCGTGAACAAAGAGCTGGGCTTGGATGCCGCCAAGGTAAACCCGAATGGCGGGGCGATTGCGCTGGGCCATCCGGTGGGTGCAACCGGTGCGATTATAACGCTGAAAGCCCTGTATGAGCTGGAGCGCACGGGCGGGTCCAAGGGTTTGGTCACCATGTGCATCGGTGGCGGTCAGGGCATTGCCATTGCCTTTGAGCTGCTCTGAAACCGAACCAAGCAGGGGGGCTGTTTGGCCCCCATCGCGCCTGTGGCGCAATTCCCCCGAAGGTATTTTTGGTCGGATGAAGCGGGCGGGATTGGGTTTAGCTGAAGCTTGTCAGCAATAGGACGAGGGCCGCGCCGGTAGCGGCACCAATGGTGGCGGGCAAGGCAACGGACCATAGGCGCGACCGGGTCGGCTCATCCTTTTGGGTTTGGGAAATCAATGCGTTTTCTACCAGTGCTGGAAGCCGCGGACCAAACCGGGCCAGAACCATTGCTGTTTTGCCAAGATCGCGAAGTGCGGCGCGGGGGCCGATGGATTGTTTGATGTAGTCTTCGACCACGGGCCGGGCGACTTCCCAGATGTTCATTTGCGGGTCGAGTGAGCGCGCGACGCCTTCGACCACAACCATTGTACGCTGAAGCAGGATCAGCTCGGTACGGGTTTCCATGCCGAAGCGTTCAGTGACTTCGAACAGATAGCTGAGCAACCGTCCCATTGAGATATGGGTGGCGTTCATACCAAAGATCGGCTCTCCAACCGCGCGCAGAGCACGGGCGAATTCATCGACATCCTGATTGGCAGGGACATATCCGGCCTCGAAATGCACCTCGGCCACGCGCTTGTAGTCGCGGCGGATAAAGCCAAAGAGAATCTCGGCATAGACCCGGCGCGTGTATTCGTCGATATGGCCCATGATGCCATAGTCATAGGCAATGATATCGCTATTTGCCGCGACCTTCAGGTTACCCTGGTGCATGTCAGCGTGGAAATAGCCGTCGCGCAGAGCATGCAGCAGGAACAGGCGCAGCACGCGTTCGGCCAGATCGCGGCGGTCATGACCGGCTGCATCCAGTGCGCCATTGTCGCCCAGCGGGATGCCATCTGCCCAGCTGAGTGTCATTACCCGACGCGCCGACAGGGACCAGACCACGGGGGGCAACCAGAATCCGGAATCGTCCTTGGTGTTTGCGGCATATTCCGAGGCAGCCGAACTTTCCAGACGCAAGTCCAGCTCGCCACGCACGACGCCGTCGAAATGTTCGATCACTTCCATCGGGCGCAGGCGGCGCGCGCCGGGGGCGAAGAGTTGCACGATTCGGGCAGCGAAATAGAACGCATCAACATCCTTGCGGAAGGCACGTTCGATCCCCGGCCGCAAAACCTTGACGGCGACATCCTCGCCTGTGCTGACCAACTTGGCCTTATGGACCTGGGCGATTGAGGCGGCCGCAATCGGTTCGCTGAACTCATCGAATATCTCTACGACGGGTTGACCAAGCTCTTTCTCGACCTCGGCCATGGCCTCGGCCTTGGAGAACGGGGGCAGTTTGTCCTGCAGCACGCGTAGCTGTTCGGCCAGTTCGTCTCCAACCACGTCGGGCCGCGTGGACAGAACCTGACCGAACTTGATATAGGCAGGTCCCAGGGCGGTGAGGGCACGGGTGGCTGGGGGCATCGACGGATCGCCTTTGTAACCCAGCCATTGAAAGGGTTTGCCCAGGGTGTGGGCCAGAACGCGCAGGGCGCGTGGTGCTTCGAACGCGTCCAGAACGACATTCATGGCACCTGTCCGTTCCAGCGTCGCGCCGGTCCGGATCAAGCGGATGATATTGTGAGGGCCGCGCATCAGATTTTCCAGCCGGAATGCAGCGCGGCAATGCCCATGGTCAGGTTACGGTATTTCGCGTTGTCGAACCCGGCGGTGCGGACCATGTTCAGGAAAGTATCCTGATCCGGGAAATTACGGATCGATTCGACCAGATACTGATAGCTGTCAAAATCATTGGCGATCAGTTTCCCCATGCGCGGGATGACATTGAAACTATAGAGGTCATAGAGTTTCTGCAGCCCGTCATTGGGCAACTGGCTGAATTCCAAAACCATCAGGCGGCCGCCGGGTTTCAATACGCGGTAGGCCTCGTTCAATGCCTCTTGCGGGCGAGTCACGTTTCGGATGCCGAAGGAGATCGTGTAGACGTCAAAGGTGTTATCCTCGAACGGTAGGGCCATCGCATCGCCCACCACCCAATTCAGACTGTCTGACATCTGATCCGCCTCGGCACGCTGTCGGCCTTCGATCAGCATCGGCTCGGTCAGGTCCAGAACGGTGGCATGGCCACGGCCTGCGCGTTTCAGGAACCGGAACGAGATATCGCCGGTACCGCCCGCCACATCCAGCAGGCGCTGACCTGTGCGCGGGGCCAGCCAGTCCATCATTGCGTCTTTCCAGATCCGGTGAATGCCCATCGACATGACATCGTTCATCACATCGTATTTTGAGGCGACCGAGTTGAACACGCCCTGCACGCGCCCGGCCTTGTCGGCCTCGCGCACGGTTTCGAACCCGAAATGAGTGGTCTTGTCGCTGTTGTCGGACATTTGCCTTGCCGTTTGTCGAATTTCGCCTCTGTTATAGGGCGATAAGAACCGGGCACAATGCGGCCCTTTGGAATAGGAGCCAGGAAATGCCCGAATTGCCCGAGGTCGAGACAGTAAGACGCGGCCTGTCCCCGGCGATGGAAGGTATCGTGATCGAACAGGCGGATGTAAATCGCCCCGATTTGCGCTGGCCGTTTCCTGACCGGATGGCCGAACGCTTGACCGGCCAGCGGGTCGATCGGTTGCGGCGGCGGTCCAAGTACATTCTAGCTGATCTTAGCAGTGGCGAAACGTTACTGATTCATCTGGGCATGTCCGGGCGAATGACGGTCTCGGGTGATCCGCTGGGTCAATTTGCGCATACCCATCCCATGCCCGAGAAACATGACCATGTGGTGTTTCACATGGCCAATGGTGCCCGGATCACCTTCAATGACCCACGTCGGTTTGGTGCGATGGACCTGCTACCTACGGCAACCGCCGAGCATCATAAGCTGTTATCGGTCCTGGGACCGGAGCCTTTGGGCAATGATTTTCATGAACAGCATCTGATCGAAGCGTTCAAAGGCAAGAACACACCGGTCAAATCAGCGCTGTTGGATCAGGGAATCGTTGCAGGACTGGGCAATATCTACGTCTGCGAAGCGCTGTATCGGGGTCGAGTGTCGCCACGTCGCAAAGCGGGACAGATTTCTTCTACCCGCGTTGCCGGGTTGGTTACTATCATCCGTCAAGTGCTGCAGGAAGCGATCGAGGCAGGTGGATCGTCGCTGCGGGATTTCCGGCAAGCCGATGGAGAACTTGGATATTTTCAGCACAGCTTTGATGTCTACGGGCGCGAGGGTGCGCCCTGCCGGACAGGGGGTTGCGGGGCAGAAATCAAGAGAATCACCCAGTCCGGTCGCTCATCCTTCTATTGTGTGCAATGCCAAAGATAGCTTGATCCAAGTTTTTCGCGTGGTAAGGAATCGTACCTGAACGGAACAACCGGAAGCTTTAACTCATGGCTTTTGAGACGATCATCGTCGAAATCGAAGACCACGTCGCCCTCATCAAACTCGACCGCCCCGATGCGATGAATGCGCTGAACACTCAGTTGCTGGGTGAATTGTGCACCGCGTTGGAAGAGGCGGATGGAAACGACAAGGTACGCTGCGTCGTCATCACAGGCTCGGACAAGGCCTTTGCCGCAGGTGCGGACATCAAAGAAATGTCCGAGATGAGCTTTGTTGACGTCTTCACTGTCAACCTGTTTGCCGAGGCCAACGATCGTATCTCGGCCATCCGCAAACCTATCATTGCAGCAGTTGCGGGTTATGCGCTGGGCGGTGGCTGTGAATTGGCGATGCTGTGCGATTTCATCATTGCCGCCGATACTGCCAAGTTTGGCCAGCCTGAAATCAATCTGGGCGTTATTGCAGGGCTGGGCGGCAGCCAACGTCTGACCCGGTTCGTCGGCAAGTCAAAATCGATGGACATGAATCTGACCGGCCGCTTCATGGACGCGGAAGAGGCTGAACGTTCTGGTCTTGTCAGCCGGATTGTACCGGCCAAGAAGTTGATCGAAGAAGCCATTGGCGTGGCCCAGAAAATTGCCGAGAAATCGCAACTGTCGACCATGGCGGCAAAAGAGGCGGTCAACCGCAGCTATGAAGTGCCGTTGAGCGAAGGTATGTTGTTCGAGCGCCGGGTGTTCCATTCGATGTTCGCCACCGAGGACCAGAAAGAAGGCATGGCAGCCTTTCTGGAAAAACGCTCGGCTCAGTTCCGGGACAAGTAAACCGGCCACGAAATATGTATCGAACAGGCGGGCTGAGCCCGCCTTTTTCTTGCCCGCGGTTCAGCAGTACAGAATCGGCTTGGCAAAGCCTCAAAACTTGTCTATGCACCGCCGCTATACATGCGCGTGCGGCCCGCTTGGCCCGACTCACACTCGTGATTCTGATCCGGTGCGGATATCCGCGGCGCGCATTCTACATAACCGTACCGAACAAAGGTCAGAGACACATGGCAAATTCGCCCCAGGCAAAAAAACGCGCTCGTCAGAACGAAAAGCGTTTCGCCGTTAACAAAGCGCGTCGTTCGCGTATCCGCACCTATCTGCGCAAAGTAGAAGAAGCAATCGCATCCGGTGACAAGGACGCAGCAACTGCCGCTCTGCGCGCAGCTCAGCCCGAACTGATGCGCGGCGTCACCAAAGGCGTCTTCCACAAGAACACAGCCTCCCGCAAAATGTCCCGTCTGTCGTCCCGCGTCAAAGCGCTGGGCTGAGTCTTTATGTGACCTAGGGTCACGTAAGCATGGCTGAACTATTCCGAAGGGCGTCGCATATCGCGGCGCCCTTTTGCTGTTGCCAGAATACCGCGTCTTCACGTTGCCGAGAGATTCTTTCGCACAAAGACCCGAGTCAATATCAGAGTTTCGTTGCCGCAGACGTCGGCCTCTTGTTACCACTGATACAGCGATTCACTCGCTTGGGGGGACAGGCTGTTCCTACGATTGTACTGACGGGCATCAGAGCGGTCGAGGAACGAATGTTGGCATCCGGATAAACCGGTTTGCTGATCTGCTGAGGGTCTTGGGGTAACCGAGGATCCGAGCCCTGTCTAAAGATAAGATTGCGAAGCGCAGGCCGCTTTTCGGGATATTCAGGTGCTGGATGTCACGAGTTTGGATTGTGCTGACTTTCAGGGACAAACCCGCCAAACTTCTGCGGTTTGGCGCAGGGTATCCTTTTGCGAGTGACATCGTGATCCGGGCGACCGGGGCTTAGTAATAAGGCCGACAGGCCAATAAAGAATGGGATGCGTGAGGCGCTTAATGACACAAGAGAAATGGGGACTACTGCGTAACAAACTGCTCAAGGCGATCGGAAAGAACAACTATACCACCTGGATCGAGCCTCTTGAATTCCAAGAGCTGCAGGACGGTGTAGCGGTGTTCTCGGTTCCGACGAACTTTATGGGCAATTATGTGAGCCAGAATTTTGCGGATCTTATCCTGTATGAGATGAACACCGCCGGAGAATCTGTACAGCGCCTCGCGTTCCGAGTGGCAGCGAACTCTCCGGTACGTCCTTCGAACGACGTGGCAACTGCGCCTGCCCGCGTTCAGGAAGCGCAAACGCAGACTTTATCCGCGACCGCGAATGATGCGTTGGAATCCCTGCAGGCGGCGCCGTTGGATTCTCGTTTCACGTTTGACAGCTTTGTGGTCGGCAAACCCAACGAGCTGGCCCATGCCGCCGCGCGTCGTGTGTCCGAAGGTGGCCCCGTGACTTTTAACCCGCTGGTTCTGTATGGCGGTGTCGGCTTGGGTAAAACCCACCTGATGCATGCCATCGCCTGGGAACTAAAGACTAAACATCCCGAATTGAATGTTCTGTACCTGTCGGCGGAACAGTTCATGTACCGCTTTGTGCAGGCGCTGCGGGAACGCCGGATGATGGACTTCAAACACCTGTTCCGTTCGGTCGATGTGCTGATGGTTGATGACGTCCAGTTTATCGCTGGAAAGGATTCGACTCAGGAAGAGTTCTTTCACACGTTCAACGCGCTGGTAGACCAGAACAAACAGATCATCATCTCAGCCGACCGCGCCCCGGGCGAGATCAAGGACCTGGAGGACCGTGTGAAATCACGCCTGCAATGTGGTCTGGTCGTCGATCTGCATCCCACTGATTACGAACTGCGTCTGGGCATCCTGCAAACCAAGGTTCAGCAATACAGCCGCACCTATCCTGACGTGACTATCGTAGATGGGGTGCTGGAATTCCTGGCCCATCGCATCTCGACCAATGTGCGTGTTTTGGAAGGGGCCTTGACCCGGCTGTTTGCCTTTGCCTCGCTTGTCGGGCGCGAGATCGACATGGAGCTGACGCAGGATTGCCTGGCGGACGTGCTGCGCGCGTCAGAACGCAAGATTACCGTCGAAGAGATTCAGCGCAAAGTGTCAGAATATTACAATATCCGCCTTAGCGACATTATAGGCCCCAAGCGGTTGCGCTCCTATGCGCGCCCGCGTCAGGTGGCGATGTATCTGTGCAAACAGCTGACCAGCCGCTCTTTGCCCGAGATTGGCCGTCGGTTTGGCGGACGCGATCACACCACGGTCATGCATGGCGTCAAACGCATCGAAGAACTGAAGACAACCGATGGCCAAATCGCCGAAGACGTGGAAATGCTGCGTCGCGCGCTGGAAGCCTGAGTATCTTCTAGGCATTAAACAGGCGCCCCGGATCCTGATGGCCGGGGCGTTTTTTTGTGCGCAATAGTCCACGGTTGGCTATGAACTGTGACCGCAGGGTCACGCGCCTCTTGACCCTGCGGGCAAACCGACTCAGAAATCCATAAAAAATCCTTGTGCCTCAGGGCGGAGGCGCTAACGTGCCAGTCCCGCCCATTTTCGGCACGCAAGTCAGAGGAATTAAGGGTATGAAGATCAGCATCGAACGCGGCACCCTTCTCAAGGCCGTTTCCCAGGCCCAATCAGTCGTCGAACGACGCAACACGATCCCTATACTTGCTAATGTTCTAATCGAGGCCGAAGGCGATCAGGCCATGTTCCGCGCCACCGATCTGGATATCGAAGTGGTCGACAAGGCCCCTGCGCAGGTGGAAAAGGCCGGCGCCACCACGGTTGCCGCCACAACCCTGCACGAAATTGTGCGCAAACTGCCCGATGGCGCGTTGGTCACCCTGACCGCCGACAGTGCGGCGGGTCGCCTGACGGTTGAAGCCGGGCGATCGAACTTCTCTCTGGCGACTCTGCCGAAAGAAGATTTCCCGGTTATGGCCTCATCAGAATACCAGTCGAACTTTACGGCTTCGGCAGCATTGCTGCGCCGTTTGTTCGACAAATCGAAATTCGCCATCTCAACCGAAGAGACGCGGTACTATCTGAATGGCGTCTATATGCATGTTTCAGATGGCTCCGAAGGCGGCAAGGTGCTGCGCTGTGTGGCCACCGATGGTCACCGTCTGGCGCGCATTGACGCAGATCTTCCTGATGGGGCTGCGGACATGCCCGGCGTGATCGTGCCGCGCAAAACCGTGGGTGAAATGCGCAAGCTGTTGGACGATGACGAGATGGATATCGCCGTTTCCGTCAGCGAGACTAAAGTGCGTTTCGCAACGCCGGATATCACGCTGACCTCGAAGGTGATCGACGGCACATTCCCCGACTACACACGGGTCATCCCGCAGGGCAACACGCGGCAACTGGAAGTGGATGCGGCTGAGTTTGCGCAGGCCGTCGACCGGGTTGCGACGGTATCGTCGGAACGTTCGCGCGCGGTAAAGCTGCAGCTGGATACGGATAAACTGGTTCTTTCTGTCAATGCACCGGACAGCGGTGCAGCCGAGGAAGAATTGGCCGTCGCATATTCAGATGAACGGCTCGAGATCGGTTTCAACGCAAAATACCTGCTGGAAATTGCTTCTCAGGTAGATCGCGAAAACGCGGTGTTCCTGTTCAACTCCGCTGGTGATCCGACCCTGATGCGCGAAGGCAATGACCTGAGCGCGGTCTATGTGGTCATGCCGATGCGTGTCTGATCGGCTTTGGGGGCTGATCGCTGAGGAAAGAGAGGGGTCATGACCTTGGCCCTGACCGAACTGACGGTCTCGCATTTTCGCTCTCACAAACTGGCGCGTCTGTCGCTGGATGGCCGCCCGGTTGCCATTCACGGACCCAACGGCGCGGGTAAGACCAATATCCTAGAAGCTGTTTCGATGTTTTCACCCGGCCGTGGCATGCGGCGGGCCAGTGCGGCCGAGATGACGCGTCGCCCCGAGGCGCTGGGCTGGAAGCTATCCGGTCTGCTGCAAGCACAGGGACAGCATTACGAGATCGAGACATGGTCCGAAGGCGGCACGGCGCGGCAGGTTCGGATTGATGGCAAATCCGCCAGTCAGATTGATCTGGGTAAACTGGCGCGGGTTGTCTGGTTGATTCCTTCGATGGATCGGCTGTGGATCGAGGGGGCTGAGGGGCGGCGGCGATTTCTCGATCGCATCGCGCTCAGCTTTGATCCTGCCCACGCCGAAGCCTCGCTGATTTATGAAAAATCCATGCGCGAACGCAACCGGCTGCTGAAAGAACAGGTGCGCGATGCCCATTGGTACGCCGCGCTCGAGGGGCAGATGGCCGAAACCGGGCATCGCATCCATGTGGCGCGCATGGCCGCTCTGGATCATCTGCGCACAGCACAGGATCAGGCCGAAACGGGTTTTCCATCGGCTGATCTTGAGCTGGTTCAAACCGAAGGTGCCATGCCGGAAACGGCGGATGATCTGCGTGAGGGGCTGAATGAAAGCCGCTTTCGCGATCTGGCGGCGGGGCGCACACTGGTCGGGCCACACCGGTCTGACCTGTACGGCGTCTTTGCCGCCAAGGGCGTTCCGGCCAAGGATTGCTCGACCGGTGAGCAAAAGGCGCTGCTGGTCTCGCTGATCCTGTCCAACGCGCGCGCTTTGGCCGGGATGATCGGGGCACCGCCGATTGTGTTGCTGGATGAGGTTGCCGCCCATCTGGATGCCGGGCGCCGCGCCGCGCTTTATGAAGAGATTTGCGCGTTGGGGGCTCAGGCCTGGATGACGGGCACCGGGCCTGAACTGTTTGCAGAATTGGGGGACCGCGCCCAGACCTTGGTTGTCACCGAAGGTGATGAGGGCTCGATCGTCGATTAGGCCGGTTCGCTGACCTTACGTTCCCACAAGAAGCCGCGCATTACTTCGTCGACTGGGGTCTGTGCCATGTGGTTGACGTAATTCGACATGGTTTTCTGCGCCAGGCCCAGCACCACGTCCAACACGGCGCGGTGCGAATAACCAGCGTCAAAGAAGGCTTGCAGCTGCGCCTCGGTGGGATTGCCACGGGTCTGCATCATCTGCAGCGTAAATGTCCGCAGCGCCTCGAGCTTGGCATTGGGCAGCGCGGTTTCGTTGCGCAGCGCTTCGGTGATGTCATCCGTCACCTTCATCATCTTGGCGATGCCGGTATGGGCCGGCACGCAATAGTGGCACTCGTTCTCGACATTGATGGTCTGCCAGACGACGGTTTTTTCGTCATTGTCGAAATCGGTCTGCATGAAGAGGCCATGTAGAACCTGGTAGCCTTCCAAATGCTGTGGGCTTTCGGCCATCACCTTATGCAGGCCGGGCAGGCGGCCAAACGCGGCCTGAGATTTTTCCAGCAAAGGTTTGGATGCTTCGGGCGCGGTGGTCAGGTCGTGGGATGGGAAATCGGCCATGTGGATGCTCCATTTTTTGATGTCTGAGTGGGAAATAGTCTTTCTTGAGTGATCACTCAAGTATATATTTGAGTGACCGTTCAAGAATTGGTGATGTCGATGCCCCGCAAACCTACCTATGACCGAGACGCGCTGATCGCCCGGGCCCGCGACATATTCTGGCGCCACGGCTGGGCCGGGACGTCGTTGAAGGATCTGGAGCGCGAGCTGAAGTTGAAACCGGGCAGCTTCTATGCGGCCTTTGGGTCGAAAGACGCGCTTTATGCGCTGGCGCTGGAACGCTACACGCAGGACGGAGTAGCGCGGCTGACAGCGCTGGCAGAAGACATCGGGCCGCTGGCCGCTTTAAAGACGCAGCCGCAGATTGTGATCGATTCCAGCCAAACGCCGGTGCAGGCCTGTATGCTCGCCAAGACCTTTGCTGAATTGCAGGCCAGGGATCACCAGCTAGCGCAGAAAGCCAGCCGGCATATGGCTGAGATGAAGCAATGTTTTGCGACGCTGTTTAGGCAGGCGCAACAGGCCCGAGAGATCGGTCCTGACCACGATCCAGAGCGGCTTGCGGCGCGCTATCAATCCGACCTGTTGGGCCTGCGATTGTCCGCTGAACGCAGCGACGTCAACGCCAAGGAAATCGCCGCAGATATCGCCGCAGACCTCGATCAGCTTTGATCGGCTGAAAATCCAAACTCTGGCACAAAATATTGGGGGATCGCGTGACATTCCCCACCAGAGAACGTATAAGTTACCAAAATAATATAGGTACTAACGGCATGTCCGAAGACGCACAGGCACCGCAGGAATACGGCGCGGATTCAATCAAGGTTCTCAAAGGCTTAGAGGCAGTTCGAAAGCGCCCCGGCATGTATATCGGTGACACCGATGACGGCTCGGGTCTGCACCATATGGTGTATGAGGTTGTCGACAACGGAATTGACGAAGCTCTGGCCGGTCATGCCGACCATGTGACAGTGAAAATTCACGCCGATTCCAGCGTCTCAGTCAGCGACAACGGTCGCGGGATTCCGGTGGATATCCATCCCGAAGAAGGCGTGTCCGCCGCCGAGGTCATCATGACCCAGCTGCATGCGGGCGGTAAGTTCGACAGCAACTCGTACAAAGTGTCTGGTGGTTTGCACGGCGTGGGCGTTTCGGTTGTGAATGCGCTGTCCAACTGGTTGGAACTGCGCGTCTGGCGCAAGGGCAAAGAACATGTTGCCCGGTTCGAAGGGGGCGAAACCGTCGAGCATCTGAAAGTGGTCGGCGAATGTGGTGACCGTACGGGGACTGAGGTGCGCTTTCTGGCCTCGACTGATACGTTCTCGAACCTCGAATACTCGTTCGAGACGCTGGAAAAGCGCCTGCGCGAGCTTGCCTTCCTGAATTCGGGTGTGCGGATCATCCTGGTCGACGAACGCCCCGCAGAACGGCTGGAAACCGAGCTGTTCTATGAGGGCGGCGTGAAGGAATTCGTCAAATACCTCGACCGATCAAAGTCGTCTGCCATGCCCGAGCCGATCTATATCAAGGGTGAGCGGGACGATATCGGTGTCGAAATCGCGATGTGGTGGAATGACAGCTATCACGAGTCGGTTCTTCCCTTTACCAACAACATCCCTCAGCGCGATGGCGGTACTCATATTGCGGGTTTCCGGGGTGCGCTGACCCGCACGATCAACAACTATGCCCAATCTAGCGGCATTGCGAAAAGGGAAAAGGTCAGCTTTACGGGCGATGACGCGCGCGAGGGCCTGACCTGCGTGTTGTCGGTCAAAGTACCGGATCCAAAGTTTTCCTCACAGACCAAAGACAAGCTGGTCAGTTCCGAGGTCCGCCCGGCGGTCGAAGGGATGGTGAACGAGAAGCTGGCTGAATGGTTTGAGGAAAACCCAAATGAAGCCAAAATCATCGTGGGCAAAATCATCGAGGCTGCTCTGGCCCGTGAAGCCGCACGAAAAGCCCGTGAACTGACCCGCCGCAAAACGGCGATGGATGTGAACTATCTGGCCGGCAAGCTGAAGGATTGTTCCGAGAAGGACCCGTCAAAGACCGAAGTTTTCCTGGTCGAGGGGGACTCGGCTGGCGGCTCGGCTCAGACAGGTCGGGATCGTTTGACACAGGCTGTGTTGCCGCTGCGTGGGAAAATCCTGAACGTGGAGCGTGCACGGTTCGACCGGATGCTGTCGAGCCAGGAAATCGGTAATCTGGTAATGGCGCTGGGCACGGGCATTGGCCGCGATGAGTTCAATATCGAAAAGCTGCGCTACCACAAGATCGTTATCATGACGGATGCGGATGTGGATGGTGCACATATCCGGACGCTGTTGTTGACCTTCTTCTTCCGGCAGATGCCAGAGCTGATCGAGGGCGGATACCTGTATATCGCGCAGCCGCCGCTTTATAAGGTCGCGCGCGGTAAGTCCGAGGTGTATCTGAAAGATCAGGCGGCATTGGATGACTACCTGATCAATCAGGGCGTCGAGGGTGCGGTGCTGAAACTGGGTTCGGGCGAGGAATTGTCCGGCCAGGACTTGGCGCGCGTGGTTGACGAAGCGCGCCAGCTGAAACGCGTTCTGGATGCATTCCCGACGCACTATCCGCGCCACATTCTGGAACAGGCCGCCGTGGCCGGTGCCTTTGTCCCCGGTGCGGTTGATGCCGATCTGCAAGGCGTGGCCGACAAGGTCGCAGCCCGTCTTGACCTGATCGCATTGGAATACGAACGTGGCTGGCAGGGTCGGATCACGCAGGATCACGGCATCCGCCTGGCTCGTATTCTGCGCGGCGTTGAAGAGGTGCGTACGCTGGACGGCCCGATGCTGCGCTCGGGCGAAGCGCGCAAGACCGGCAGCTTTACCCAAAGCCTGCAGGAGATCTATAACACATCCGCAACCCTGATCCGCCGCGACCGGTCGCAGGCCATCCACGGTCCGCTGGATCTGTTGCGTGCCATTCTGGAAGAGGGTGAAAAGGGCCTGTCCCTGCAGCGCTATAAGGGACTGGGCGAGATGAACCCAGATCAGCTGTGGGAAACCACGTTGGACCCGGATGCACGGACGCTGTTGCAGGTGCGGGTGAATGATATGCTCGAAGCTGATGACCTGTTTACTAAATTGATGGGTGATGTCGTGGAACCGCGCCGTGAATTCATACAGAAAAATGCTCTGAGCGTCGAAAATCTGGACTTCTGAATTTTTGTAGGTGCGCCCATAGCTTTGCATTTCGCCCAAAGAGTTGCATTTTTAGCCCAAAACTTTGGGCGCATTAACCTTCAACTTTCTTGGTTCGAGGCTCCATATCTTCGGGTCTCATTCTTTGCTTGTTTCGCGCCATCGCCGTATTGCCGGGGAAGGTTTTCGGATGGCCGCTTCCAGCCCAAAGCAGACATTCGTAACAAGGATTTGCAGCTCCTGCTTCGGACCCAAAGCCGTCAGAGATTGATGGGAGGTGTCGTCACACTGGTTAGGGTCGCCGTTGCAAGCAGGATCAGAACAACAGCGAGAATCTCTATCGAAATCGAACGTCGTAGAGCAAGTGTCGCGCCACGCGTCTCAGCCCTGAGAGCCGGAACAAATCTCAGCTTGTTCAGCGCCGCGATGCCAAGAAGGGCGGAAACGATCATTACCTTGACCAAAAGCACCAATCCATAGGCCGTTCCGAACAAGGCGGCCAGTGAACCCGAAAGCAACCACGCGAGCGCTGCGTCCGCAACAATCAGGACGGCAACTCCATAAGCAGCGGCACTACCAAAGTGGTGCAGTAGGTCGGCCCCAGTGGAAGCGAGCGCTGCTTTGCGTAAGGGCAGGAGAGCACCGACCCAAAACGCGGCAGCCAGCAGATGCAGAACCAGCAAGACTGCGAGAAGCCCCCTGGGCTCTCCGAGCGAGTGTCCCACCTGAGCAAAGGAAATCGCTATGGCAAGGCTGCCCGCCAAAGCGATCCACTGCCCGACGCGCGGGAGCAGAATTGCCAATATCGCGAGTTCACCCATTCCTCGCCAAATCGCGGCGGTGCCAAGTGGACCGTCCCAAACAAAACCAAGCATCATTGGGTCCGTCGCGCCCTCTACTTGCCGGTAGGTACACTGGCTAGGTCAAGAGGAACTACGTCCCGAAAACTCCTGTCTGATTTTGAGAGCAAAGGGATTGAGACCCATGGTGCGCAAATTGAAGGTAAGACGACGCGAGGACACTTGGTAAAACTGAGTGATCTGGCTTCGCTGCTGTCTGAGGCGGCCTAGTGCTCGCCTGCGCCATCCGAAAAGAACACCACTGAAATGCGCTGTCCAATTGCGGGTTCGTGGCCGCGTGAAACCTGATCAGCTTCTTCGATGACCCGGACCATCTTTTCATGGATCTCAACGGACGCCTGATGATCACTTTCGAGCTTTTCCAAGATAACCTGAAGCGCGATGTACCCCTTGGGAAGACCCTCATAGGCGAAGCTGTCACGCACTTCGTGTTTCGCTTGTTCCCAGAAGGGATCAAGCTCACGGCTCCACGCTTCGCACACCATTTCCACGGCCGGTAGTGAAAGATGGCCAAACCATTCTTGATCACTGAGTTCGACACCACCTTTGCGTCCCATGAACTCGGCGCAGGCTTTCATGAGGCTCTCAACGCGCGCCGGGCGCAAGTCCCACTCGGTCAGCTTGCCGATCTGCTCTGAAATCGTCTCTAGCGCTTCAGAGAGATCTTTCAGAGACATGTGGTCGTGCTCCATGCCAAGGCTTCTGGTCCGTTCGTATGCAGTCTCCAGCGATTGGACACAGGCTAGCTGGTCGCGTTCCAATATAAGGCCTGGCGCAGTATCCTTAAGAAGCAGCAGGCGAGGCGGAAAGAAGCTATTGCTCTTGCTAAGTCCTTTGAGATGTAGCGCCGTGAATTTCTCACGGGCCGATAGGAGCGCCAACTCCGCGCCCCAGGTTCCCTGGATTTTGGCTTTGTCGATGAGCTTGTAGCGGTCTTCGGGGATTGTTTGTTTGGTGCGTTCCAGAACGTCGTGAAAGTTGTTGTCGCGAAGCTGCCTTGGGGATCGCAGATACTCAACAACACTTGCAAGGATCACTTCTGCGTCTTCGGTGCTTTCTTCTAAAACGGCGTCGATTAGCGCCTCCCCAGCCAAAGTTTTATAGTTCTCTATGCGCTGGGCGATTTTTTCGTCAGATGCAAACTGACCTACTGGCACATCAACAAGGTGGTAATTGACGACCCCGAACTCACTATCAATCCTGTCGATCCTACCCAGACCTTGGATGAGTTCTTTCAGGTTCGAGGTCAGACCAAGCAACACCAGCGTGTCTGACGACTGAAGGTTGATGCCTTCAGCCATCTTGTAAGTCAGAAAAACCGATGCGGATCCTTTTGGTTCGTTCTTTCCTCCAGGTCGGAAGTAAGACTCCACGGACTTGCCCTGTTTGATACGCTTGAAACTGTCGGGGCCATCTCCAAAGATCGCCTTCACGGCGCGATCTTCACCCTTGGTTTGGTTTCCCATGACATAGTTGGTGTGGTGGCCTCTGCGCGAAAGCGCTTCTGCAAAAATCTCGAGTGTGTCCGTCCGTTCTGCGAGAAAGACGACCCTGTCTTTTTCATTTTGTATTCTCAGGCACGCCTCATACCGCTTCTCATCAAGCTCCTTGAGAACACTGAGACAAAGTTTTTGGTTTAGAGCGTCGCATTTCTTTGTGGGTTCAGGCGCTTCTATTCCCAGTGCTGCGAACATGTCGGACTGGTCGCGGTGGGATACCTTTTTCTTCGATTTTCCACCACGCTCGAAGTCGCGAAGCGATTTGCCAATAGCCCCTTGAGACATCTCCCAATGGGCTTGGGCGGCACTCACGCGCAGAATGTTCAAAAGGTTTCGGATGTGGAGCTGATCCTGCGTGCTTTGTTGCGTGCTGACGTGTCCGAAGCGGCTTTTCTCGACTGCGGTCACCCTACCGCCAGGCGCAAGTTCTTTGCAGAGAGCCACAATCTCATCCAGGCGCGTTTGCTGAGGCTTTGTCACCTTAAGTTTCTTCGGGCGCCCGTGGTTTTCTAGTCTTGGATAACTGTGCTTGGTCGGATCTTCGTCCTCGCCAATGCATTTCCGTTGTCTGCGTGTCAAAAACGGCGAAACCAACTGAGCGAGTGCGTTGCGAGCCTCTCGCGTGAGCGTCGTGTCAGGCTCTGATAGGACGGCCAGTTGCGCATCCTGGTTGAAGATATCCTTAGGAACTTGGGTTTCGCGCTCGAACAACTCGCCCATGGCCTGAATGAAAGTCGGCGTCATGAAAATGGACGCGCGTTTCTCCTGCATATGGGTCAACCAATCGACATCGCGGTTCCCAAGTAGGGTTGCGGACAGGCAAACATTCCAGCTCGGCGGGGCAAGCTCAATAGCGGATGCCATTTGAGATGCCTGCTCAAAGCCCGGTGTAACAGTATGGCTCTCATCAATGATCAGAATGCCATATTGTTCGAGCCTGAGCCCGGGTTCCTTGTCATCCCCAGCGCCTCGCAGGTTCTGTTTTGCCAACTTGGTATTCGGCTTCGCGTCCAGAGATGGAGTTGAGTATTTTTCCCAACTTGGGATGACCTTAGGGGGTGCAATCACCACCGCATTATTGCGCGCGACACCATGCACCGGAGAGCTGGGCACGACCTTTGAGTAGGTCTTCGTCAAAGCTTCTCCCAAGTGACATCCGATCTCGGTTTTGCCCGAGCCGGTTGGCGCTTCTACGAAAGCGATACCATGGTCATAGACGATGGAACACGCCTCATAGGTCAGGTCCTGTTGATACCCAAACAGGGTATGACCCGTGATCTCTTTTCGATCACCGGTGAGCCAGGGTTCAAACCCCTTTTGCTCCGAGATCGTACGCGCCATCGCGTCTTCGGCGGTCACCGGTTTGATAAGCTTTTCTAGTATCTCCAGCGCTTCGGTATTCCAATCGACAGATACATCCCAAGCCTGCTCAGCGGCTTCTGTGCGTTCGACCTGAAGTTCATGAGTGCCCGCATCCAGGTCATCGGCATACTCGATGTTTCTGTAGAGCCCTGAGTAGGAAAAGTTTGCGGATCCGGCGACGGCACCTTTTGGCGAGCTGACGATTTTTGAGTGTAGCCGCCGATCTCCAGATATCCCCAACTTGCGTTTTGCGAGTTCCGGATCGAAGACACGCAGATCAATTTTCCCGGTTTTGATGGCGTGTTTTGCTAGCACCGCGATAAGATCGTGGTCCTCTTCCACTTGAAGCCCGGAGCGCTCCAGCCAGTAGAGTTTCATTTCTTCGGTGACTGGTTTGGGGTTGGTCAGCCTTTTGGTATTCGCTGTGTCGATCCCGAACGATATCCGTATCCGGATATCGCTGTCGTTTTCCAGAACCCGCAGTTCGGGCAATTCTTTCATCAAAATCGACAGCGAAGACAAGAAATCCTGATACCCGGTGACAATCAGACAATCCCCGGAGGTGATATGGGGTCGATAAAGATTGATGACCGGCCGGTCGATATTGGTGCCGACCTTCGCAACCGGTTCGGCACCAAGCTCGTCTTCTGGCTTTTGATTTGCTTTGGTGAGCTGCTTTGGCTTGGAACGCAGCCACTCAGGGAGTGAAAACAATGAACAAGACTTGGTTTTAGGACGCTTAGTCTAATAGTGATACTGCGCGCATCGTCCTTCAAGACATCACAGGAAGAAACATTCGTTTTCCTGAAACTGTCGGAAATTCGCACCGGTTTTGTGACTGGATGCCGGGAGTTCGAGATTTAACATAAGTCGCAATTATGGAGCGTTTGCGGCCGCTCCGGCCAATCGCCCGCCACACAAGAACCACGGTCAGTCGCAAACAATTCGTCAGCACCGGCCCTACGCCCAATGTACAAATTGCTTCTCTGCATACTAAGGTCGGTGATGCGCAGAACGCGGACTTTGCAAAATTCGAAGAACGATCATTGCGAACGTTTGCCGAGACCTTTTGGAACAACCGCTATTGGGAACTAGCTGGATATGCTTTTGATCTAATCTGCTGCTCTGCCGAAATCTCGCGCCTGACCGATGCTGATCGATGCCCCAATGACAGAAATGCGCAGAAAGCGGACTTTGCAAAGTCGAGAATAAAGGCCCGTCGTGGACGTTCCATCGCTGTCCTGAGGTTACCCGGTATCGGTCGGGTGACTGTTGTTACAGTACGTTTAGAAGCTTTGAATACCCAGCGTTTAAAACAAAAGCCGCAAGCGTCCCTGTTATCATCGCTGGTATGCCCTGCTTCCAAGTATCGAACACTAAATGGCAGAATATCGCTCCGAAAGATGTGCAGAGCAACGCAAGTGCTCCTAGTGGCCCTATCCACGACGATTGAAACCAGATGGCGAATGCCCCGAAAAGTTCTCCGCATCCGACGAGGAACATGATCTGCCTGTTGAGGCCGTAGCTTTCGAACATGCCCAACTGGATTTCAAAGACCTTCTTTTGCCACCCAAAAATCTTGATGGATGAAGCAAAGAGAAAAAATGCAGATAGAAGACCGATGGCGATGTTCAGGAGCAATGCTAGTCCTTCCGGTTTGATTTCTTGTAGGCTGCTGGAGATAGGCCCGTCCATTTACGGAAAGCTCTAGAGAAAGCTGTTGGGTCGGCATAGCCGAGCCGTTGCGCTGTCTCGCCGACGGATTTGTTGTCATTTGCTAGCAGGCGTTCGGCTTCTTCCTGCTTAATGCGCGCGATCACTTGGGACGCCGTTTGACCGTAGGGTTCCAATCGGTTGTTCAGTGTTTCCTGATGAAATCCGCAAAGGTCCGCAAGCTCATCCACACCAAATCCTGAATCCGCAAGATGGACCCTGATCAGGCCTTCCAATCCTGCAAGGAAATCCTGCGGGGCGGCCAGATCTTCATCCATAACCCTGTAGTCTGGGGGGTTTTCCAGTGCCTCTGGTCGTAGTCTGTAACTTAACCAGCTGGAGGGAAACCTGATCGAAAAACCTTGAGGATTGCACTTGATTGCCCGAACGCCGTGAAACTGACCGGGCAGCGCATCCGGGTCACTGACGCGAAGAATGACCTGGTTGGGGTCCCACCTGAAATCCAGGACACGGTGCAACAGGGATATCCATATACTTGTCAGAAACGCATCGGTTTGGCTGGGCGAAACCGAAATCTGGAAGTTCCTTTTGGCACTGAAATACGCGTGCTCTCCTTCGACAAAGAGGGATTGCGTAACGGCATTGGATTCCTTGGAAACCGCTTGTGTGAATCTGGTAAAGAAGTCTCCCAATGTAAGGGCTTCTGCCAGCATATCGCCAAGCGGGAGAAATTTGACAAGATCGACGGATTGCCCGACCCGTGCGCAAAAATCCGGTGAAGTGGCTTCTGCCACGGCCTGATAGATCTGGTAGACGGTATCGTGGCGCAGGAAATTCTTCGGGTCCATTACCTGCGCTTCGTTCAACCCCAGAGGATCAAGAACAAACGCGGGTTCGACCCCTACGCTGCGAAGCGCTGCGACAACCGGACCCGCAACTGAAGCCCTGACGAGTGGCAGCGACTGATCCGTGTTATTACCAAGTCTTCTTGTCATCTCTTCTCCAGAAATTCGCGATATGCCCGAGTGTAGGAAATTCCCACAATAAAATTATGAAATCTTGCAGTTTTCCAAAACTATTTTTCACGAACCGGCAAATTGTCAGGCATCAAGTTATTCGAATTCTATAATGACTCCTAAATGCGCCTTTTGCGATTCTTGTTGATAGGAGCCCTGATGAACGGATGTCTGATGCGCATACTTGTGCCCGCAGTACTAGCTGCGAGCCATCTGTTTCCAACTCATGCCGCTGCACAGGAAGAAAGTTTCCCGATCCTTTTCACAAATGTTCATGTCTTTGATGGGGTGAACGAAGCGCGGATCGAGAACGCAAATGTTTTGGTCGTTGATAACCTGATCGCCGAGGTCTCGACTGAGCCGCTTGCCGTCGCCAATGCGCAAATCATCGACGGTGGTGGGCGCACACTGATGCCCGGAATGCATGATCAACACGTGCATCTTACGGTGTTCAACCCTCTCAGCGATGGGTTGCGCCAGAATATCACACCCTTTCATCTTGGCGGCGTCGCGACAATTCGGTCTGAACGCATCCTGATGAATGGGTTCACCACTGTCCGGGACCTGGGCGGACCAGCAAAATCCATCGCTCGCATTATAGATTCCGGCATGTTTCCCGGGCCGCGCATTTACTCCTCTGAAGCCTTCATCACCCAGACATCCGGGCACGCGGACTTCCGTAAACTGAACGACCGGCATCCCACACTGTCTGGGCAAGGACCATCACATTGGGTCGAAAGTGAAATGAGCTTTATAGCCGATGGGCCGGATCAGATCCGGATGGCCGTACGCGAGAACCTGCGCCGCGGGGCAACCCAGATCAAAATTATGGTCAGCGGCGGTGTTACGTCCGAGTTCGACCCCCTGCATTCGCTTCAGTACCAAGCCGATGAAATCCAGATGGCAGTCAAAACCGCCGAACAGTGGGGCACATATGTGACCTGCCATGTGTTCACTGAACAGGCGATCCGAAACTGTATCGACAATGGCGCGAAGACCGTCGAACACATCCCGTTTCTGACTCCGGAAGTGGCCGAGGTCATGGTTCAAAAACAGATCATGTTTGCGACCGCCGTGGCTCCGGTCTACTCGGTCTCCACCGAGCAGGCCGAAGCATTTTACACACCAGCGTCGTTTGCGAAGTGGAAGACGGTGCGGGATGCCGCGGCCAACATGATTGAAGTAATTCAAACCACGCCAGGCATGATCGACCTCTATACCCTGGGCACTGACCTCATCAACAACTGGGACCAAACACTAGAGCAGGACAAGAAGATGAGCGACGAGTTCAAATACCTGCTTGAAGCGAATTTCACACCCTTCGACATATTGCGCATCGCAACTTCAAACGGCGCGCGCATGAACCGTCTTACTGGTTTGAACAATCCTTATCAGGACGGCCCGCTGGGTGTGGTCGAAGTGGGTGCATACGCCGATCTTCTATTGGTCGACGGGAACCCGCTGGAGGACATCCTGCTGCTGTCCGATCCCGACACCAATCTGAAGATCATCATGAAGGATGGCGTGATCTACAAGAACACACTCGACTGAGTGTCGCGTGGGGTGAACTTACCTCGGCACCCCGCGCACTAAATTTTAGGGGAGAGAAGGACATGAATATTTCGACAAAGACGGGTGCCGTCGCGAGCCTGGTTTTTTTCACGGCCACTGCCGCGTTTGCGCAGGACACCCTGCCACAAACCCTGTTCACCAACGTCCATGTCTTTGACGGAGTAAATGAGGCGCGGATCGAGAACGCCAGCGTTTTGGTTGAAGGCAACTTGATCAAAGAAGTGTCCACCGAGGCCATCGACGCACCTGGCGCGACGGTTGTGGATGGAGGTGGTCGCACATTGATGCCGGGGCTGATCGACAGCCACGTCCACCTGAACCTAACCGGTCTGTTCACAAGCTTTGGCGGCGCGGAATATGCGAATTGGGACGGCGTCGGCGCGATGGCAGTCGCAAACGCGCGTGATTACCTTATGGATGGGTACACAACGGTTCGCGATGCCTGTGGCCAAGGCGATGCGATGAAAAAGCTGATCGATCAGGATATTCTTGTCGGGCCACGGATTTACCCGAGCGGTGCGTGCATCGGTCCACAATCTGGTCACACGGACTGGCGCAGCCCTCGTGCCCGGGCTGAAGGTGGCCCCGTCGCACAGGTGGAAGAACTCAATCTCGCGGTCGTTGCAGACGGCGTAGACGAAATCAGAACGGCCGCGCGCCGGAACCTCAGCTATGGGGCCACGCAAATCAAGCTAACCGTCGGCGGCGGAGTTTCCTCGGAATTGGACCCGCTTTGGTCCGTTGGATACAGCGTGGAAGAAATAAAGGCAGCGGTCGACGTTGCGGCTTTTTTTGACACTTATGCTTTCACGCATGCCTACACGGACGAAACTGTCCAAATGGCACTGGATGCGGGCGTCAAGGTCATTGAACACGGCCAGATGGTCACAGAAGAAACCGTGAAACGAATGGCTGATGAAGGGATATTCTGGTCCCTCAACACCGCCGGGTTCTCACCGATCCTGTTTGAGCACCCGAACTTTGCACCGGGTACGCCAGCAGGCATCAAGCTTGCGGTTGCACATGACCAAAGCAAGGATCTCATCGCGCTTGTCAAGAAATACAAACCCAAGGTCGTGCACAACGTTGATACAGTACTGTCAACGCTCGATCAGGGCCGTGCCCATCGCGATTTCGAAAAGTACCAGTTTGCTGATTGGTTCGGCAATCATGCCATGCTGGTCTCCGCTACGTCGACCGCGGGCGAACTGGCGCAGCTGACTGGCCAACGTAATCCTTATCCGGAGCAGTTGGGGGTGATCCAAGAAGGAGCCTACGCCGATATCCTGATCGTCGATGGCAACCCGCTGGAAGATCTTTCTGTCTTGGGGGCCCAACCGAAATGGTTTGACGCGGAACCGCGTGAAGAAGGTTTCGACACCATCCGTGTCATCATGAAGGACGGCAAATTCTACAAGAATACGCTGGAATAAAGGAAAGTGGGGTGGTCTATCTTTGATAACCCCACACTTCAGCCAAGAAACCTTCCCTGAAAGGAAAGACTGTGAAACATCTCAGCCTTGGCGTCTTTATGGCGATCTGTGGTTCAATTGCCGCTGCTGAAGACGCCGAAAGCATGCGTACGTTTTTGTTCATTGGCACGTCCAATAGCACCGCTTGGGAAATGCAGATCGCCAATCCGGGGGATCGCGCAGCCTCGGTGAAAGGCGGGATCGAAGCGCTCGGTGGAGAGCTTTTGAGCTATTACTGGGGACTTGGGAACGGGAAGAACTACATCACCGTCTCCCTGCCAGATGACCCTACCTTTATCCAAGCCTTCTATGTTAGCCGCCTCGGCGATGGCCTGCTTGATGATTACCAGATGATCGAGTTGATGAGCAGCGCCGACATGGCTGCGGCGCTGGAACGTGTTTCCGAAATAAAAGCTGTGGATGATGTAAAGTGATTGGAGTTTTGTCGCACCAGAGATCGTACCTTCCATCACGACCGACCCTTTCCACCGCGTTATTGAGCGCCTTTGCACTATTTGCCGGTGCTGCTGGCGCACAGGAAAACGCTGGTCAGGCCAAACTGGAGGCCGCAGCCCAGGTATCGTTGGGTGGTCCGGGATCAGCCAGCGCGCAGCAGGAGCAAGACAGGTTGCGCCGGCTGGAAGATTCGCGTTGGCCCGGTTTGGACCGTGCCATTGATCCAGCCGAGAACGCTTTGGGTCGATTTCGGGAAAACACCGGATTAGCCCTCAGCTTCGACTATCAGGCGCTATACCAGCGCAGTTCTCACAGCCTGACCGGGCAAGACGAATCTGCATCCGGTCAGCTCAGGATGATCGGGACGTGGGAATTGGCAAACCGGGGTGGTGAAAACCCGGGTAGCCTTGTCTTTATTCTGGAGAACCGACACCGGTTGGGCCAGTCCATTGCACCTTCAGCGCTGCCTGCGCAAATTGGGTATCAAGGGGCAACCGCGGTCACGTTTGGGGACACAAACACGACCTTGTCGGTAGCTTACTGGCAACAAGCCTTCGCAAACGGCCGCGGAGGAGTGGTGGCGGGTCGGATCGATCCGGGCGACTACTCTGACATTCTGGGTTACGTGAACCCACGAACGACCTTTTCGAACTATTCGATCCTGTTTAGCCCGGTGCTGCCAATCCCCGATCCAGGTTTTGGCGTCACCGTCGGCGGCTATCTAACGGACCAGATTTACGCGTTAGGGGTAGTTAGCGATGCCAATGGGTCTCTCACAGACATTGAGTGGTTTTCCGGGGGTAGCGAATTCTACAAATACGCCGAGATCGGCTGGACGCCCGAAAAATCAAAACGATTTCTGACAAACGTTCATCTGGGGATGTTTCACACAGATGCGCGCCGACAAGTTGGCGTACCGGAAACATATGGAGCCACACTTTCTGCCAACCATACATTCGACAGCCAACTGATGATTTTCGGACGGCTGGGATGGTCCAATGGCGGGGGTGCGCTGGCCAGGCGTGCAGTCAACGCAGGCTTGATGTGGCGACCTGGCACCTACGATGATCTCCTTGGCATAGCGGCCACTGTTGCCGACCTGACGACACCAGGATTGCCCAGTCAAACGACACTTGAAGTTTTCTACCGTTTGGACCTGGCCGACAATCTGGCACTGACGGCAGACGTGCAATACCTGAAAAATCCCGGATCAAACTCGAACGACCCGCTGGTCTTAGGACTGAGACTGAGGGTCAATCTTTGATGCATGCCGGTTAGTAGTTTCCGTTCGGGCTGCATTTTTGCCGGAACGGGCGGGGGCGGCAAGTGAGTGGGTCGCCCCCAACTATTTTTGATGGCAGACCTTTCCGGTCTCCTTACGATCTCTTCAGTCTTTATGTGGGAGCTTTAGTGTCATGGCGCGATACATCTACGGTTTGGTTATTTTGCTCTTTGCTGCGGCGGTATCGACGTCAAACGCTGTTCCAGCGTACGCACAGAATGCTGCAACTGAACAGGAACCTGCTGCGGTACAGCAAGAAGATCTCTTAACTGAGGTTGCCGACAAATCAATTTCTGCCGGTGACCTGGAGATACTGCTTGTTCCGCTGACGACTGATGAGCTTTCAGAAATTGCTGTTGCCTGGCAAGACCATGTTCGCAACCAACTTGAAGAAATTGCCCGTATTAATCTTAGCCTTCAGGCCGGAAACGAAGCGCAAGAAGATGACCTGAGATCACAGCTTTCTTTGATAAACGATACTGGCACTGTAATTTTGGATAATTACACTCTGGTCTTGAACGAGTGGGCCTTAAAGGGTGCCGCCGAAGAAGACCTGAAACCGCATACCGATTATGTCTTAGCGCTCAAAACTGGCGTGCTTAAAACAACGGATTTGCAGACGTTATTTCACAACGCTCTCCAATGGTTGGTTTCCTGGGAGGGAGGTGCTGGTCTTTTATTGGCTGGGCTGGGTGTTTTGGCGGCTGTTTGGGTTATGATGTTTGTCGCGAAAGTGGTGCGTCGTCTATCTGAGCGCGGCCTTGAAAAGATACCTACAATTTCGCGGATGCTTAAGAAATTCATTGCGACCGCAGTGTTTTGGGCGGTCTTTATTCTCGGCATTCTGGTTGTACTTGCCCTGTTTGGTGTGAATGTCACTCCTTTGTTTGCAATATTTGGTGGTTTGTCTTTCATTCTTGGCTTTGCGCTTCAGGAAACGCTAGGCAATCTCGCCAGCGGTCTGATGATCATGGTTTTAAAGCCATTCGATACCGGAGACTATATTCAGGTTGGCGGGTCATCTGGTTTTGTTGACGAGATGTCGGTCGTTTCGACAAAAATCCGAACCTTCGACAATCAGATCATCATTGTGCCGAATAGTAAGATCTGGGGTGACGTAATCACAAATGTCAGCGCATCTGATGAGCGTCGCGTCGATCTGGTTTTTGGTATCGCGTATTCAGACAATGCTGCCCACGCAATCAATGTGCTGAAAGAATTGGTCGGAAGGCATGAACTATGCCTGAAATCGCCTGATCCAGAAATATTTGTTGGTGAGCTTGGCGACAATTCAGTCAATATCTTTTGTCGACCGTGGTCTAAGTCTGACGACTATTGGACTGTCTATTGGGACCTCACAGGACAAGCCAAGGAACGGTTTGACCAAGAGGGAATATCAATACCGTTCCCGCAGCGCGATGTTCACCTGATCCCAGTGGAAGGAGCAAAGACATGAGAGCATTAGTAATATGGATGATGTCCTTTCTGCTTCTTTGCAGTGTCGCCTCGGCTCAGTCAGAAGAAATACTGCTGCCACAGCAGGAACGAGAAGATCCCGAATTCATAGCACCTGTTGTTGTCGATGGGGATGAACTTTTTGTCGTCCGCGGATCCAGCGCATTGCCTGCAACGGACAGGGCCGCAAAGATTGAAGAAAGAATTACTCAAGTCGCGGATAGATCAGAGAGCAAAACGGTCGACATCCAAATCTCCCGGGCTGAATTTGGACAACTCGTACGCGTCGACGGCCATATGGTCACTATTACCACTCAGGCTGACGCCGACCACGAACTGATGGACATTGAAGTTCTGGCCGGGCTGCAAGCAGAGGCCATCGAAAATGCCATTTTAAAGTACCGGGAAGCGCGATCCAGCGAAGGCCGCGTTGACAGCACCTTGGCCGCTGTTGCTTGGACGGCGTTGTTTGCACTGGTGTCATACTTCTTCTTTGCCAAACGGAAGAAGTTTCTGGGCTACGTCAGAAACAACTTGGAAAAGAGAGCGGAAAGCGTCGAGGAAGCTACAAAGTCAATCCTACGAAGCAGGGCAATCGCGTCTATCATCGTTTATTCAATTCATGCTTTGATGTGGGTGCTGTTTCTGTTTTTTCTCTACTACTACCTGTCCTTGGTATTGCTGTCGTTCGCGGAAACCCGGGCCATTGCTCAAGTTCTTCTTAAGTACGTCAGTGAGCCATTGATTACCGTTGTGCTGGCTGTCATTGGGTACATCCCAAATCTGATCATGCTGGTAATTATAGCAGCTGTAAGCCGGTTTG
The DNA here is from genome assembly GCF_059609985.1 of Ruegeria sp. YTSA219. Lineage (NCBI taxonomy): Bacteria > Pseudomonadati > Pseudomonadota > Alphaproteobacteria > Rhodobacterales > Roseobacteraceae > Ruegeria > Ruegeria sp. YTSA219. The sequence continues at coordinate 90,479 of NZ_JBXWMT010000005.1, read as the reverse complement.
CGATCCGTGGCCTCGATCTGTTCTTTGACAACCTGGAGAACGGGGCGTTTGAAATCAAAGGTTTCGAGGCGCACTGGATCGCGCCAACAAACATGCTGTTCAGGGCTTTGGTTATCGTGATCGCGCTGGTGTTCGCTTACCCATACATTCCGGGCTCAGGTTCCCGGGCGTTTCAGGGTTTGACAATTCTCGCCGGCATCATGGTCTCGTTAGGGTCCAACACGGTTGTGTCAAACATGATGGCAGGTCTGTTTGTCATCTATCGACGTAGTACGAATGTTGGTGATCGAATAATGGTCGGAGACAAGATAGGGGACGTGACCGAAATCAAACTCATGGAAACACTTATCAAGTCTATCAAAAACGAAATGATCAGTATTCCAAATGCTCAGTTGTTGAACTCAGAGGTCGTGAACTATTCGCGAAAAGTCGATGGTCGAGGCCTTGTCGTTTACACAACTGTCGGGATCGGGTACGAGGAGCCGCCAAAAAAAATCACGGCAATGTTGATAGAGGCGGCTCATCGCACACAGGGATTGAGAAAAAGCCCGGAACCTTTTGTGCTTTGGACACAGTTGGCTGACTATGCCATCAATTACGAAATTAACGCATACACATCTCGAGGATCGAGTTTGCCTAAGATTCTGTCTGATCTACACCAAAACATCGTGGAAGTGTTCAACGAGAACGGTACGCAAATTATGACACCGTCCTACATGGCTGACCCGCCAAGTCCTAAGATTCCCACTGAGGAATGGGATGGAAAGCTTGCTCATATAGCGGAGTAAAAGAATACCAAGTCCACTCTGGGTCTACTAAACCCCGCCCTTGCAGGTTGTCGGATTAGTTTGATTGATCCAGAGCAATGGGTAGGATTAATGCAATAGTTTTCAGAACGTTTTGGGGTTCCAGATGATCAATTGGGCATTTACCGCAATAGTAACGCTTCTCGCGAGTGGCGCTCATGCCGCTGGTATGGAGCCGTGGGGTGAGTCCGGCGACTGGAAAATTTTGATCGACCCCGAGAAAGGAAATGGCTGCCTCGCGTGGAAGCCCTTCGAAGACGACATGACAGTTGAGATTGGCGTCGCACCCAATCAGGCTGGCGGTTTCTTCGCCGCTTACAATCCGACCTGGGTTCAGATTGAGGACGGTTCAACCGGTATCGTGAAATTCGATTTTGGTGACGCAAAGTTTGAAGGCGAAGCCGTAGGTGTTTTTAAAAATGGCGTCCCCGGGGGGTATGCCTTTTTCGACAACCCTGCGTTTGTAACCGAATTCGGGAAACGCCAAAGCGTCACGATAATTGGTGAAAGTGGGGCCGAAGTGGAACTTGATCTAAGTGGGTCCTCAAAAGCCATCGAGGCCGTTTTGGCATGTCAGGCAGAACAGCCTGAACCACTCAAGAACTAGGTCGTGACCGACTATTGAAGCTGATTCATGTCTGGCACGCACGGTTGCCTGTCTGCTGGCATCGCATCAGCACCTTCCGGAGCCTTGTTTCTGGATCCACCCACATCCAACTTGAACTTCGGTGACGAAAGTTGGCCAGTCACGTCAAACGGCCACGCGCTACGGGATAGCGGTTTGCCAACTCGACGAGGTTCTGCCCTGATCGCAATAGTATCTTTGACCCAATCCACTTGGCCCTTGGCCACCAATTGAACAGAACCCGTTTCAACCACGATGGAGTCTGAGCTTACCCGGCCGGCTTCGATGTTAATTGGTGCCACAACGCATGTTATGTCCGTGTAACCTTGACGGAGTTCCTCTGAAAACAGCCATGGGAAAATACCAAGCCCTGCCAACTCCAGAAGGCTGGTGCTGACATAGCCTTGTGACATCGATAAAGAAGCAGTGCCGCGCATGGAATTCACAAACGCATTGCCAGACGCAGTGCTGCCTGAAACGTTGAACTCACCACTCAACCGCCCATATGCATCTATCCCGATACCCAGTTCATCGAGAATCTCTCCGAATTCCCATCCTGAGGTTGACCCCGACAAGGAGAGCCAATCAGGTGAGTCAATCAGATCCATCACTGCCCGTAGGCTGAAGTTTCCACCGCCATATGCCAATTGGAGCGGCCCAAAATCTACGGTCCCTTCTTTTGCAGACAATTGGCTGGAAACAGAAGTTACGCCTTGTTGGCCAACAATCTCCTTAAAGTCGATTTGTACCTCGACGTCAGCCTCTCTCAGTACGCGCTGCACATCCAGAAGATCGGCTGGCTTTCCTTTCTCCTTTGGTAAAACCAGGGGCTGTACGTTGGTTTCCTTCGGTAGAACCAAGGGCTGTACGTCGGCTTCAGGATCTTTTGAAGCGTCGCCTACCAAGCTCTTAAGCTGGTCCAACGTGGCGGTCAGGTTTTTTAGATCATTCAAATCGAGCCTTTTACTCGCAACGTTTCCGCGAATTACAGAAGCGCCCTCGGGAAATTTTGCATCCAAAGCGGCCAGAAGGTGTGACGAACCGGCTTCAAACTCGATTGAGGCGGTGAAGTCCTCGCCCTGCTTCGACGTCACTGCATCGACGGCAAGTGCGCCAATCTCGACAGGTTGCAATTTGAGCGCAGTCAGAAAACTAGCTCCGTCGCTGACTTCCAGTTCCACGTCAAAATCAAGGCCTGACAGCCCTTTCAATTCGCTGACCGATAGCGCGAGGTCAAGCGCCCAAAGATTTGTGCCATAGGTGGTTGCGTTAAACCTGTTAAGCGAAACAGGCCCTCCTTCATTGGACAAGCTGAAGTCGGCAATTATGCCACCGAGCTGATCGACAAAATCTTCATCCATATTTGGCAAAATCAATTTGGCCGGCCCGTTGAGTGTGCCATCGAAGGTCACGTCCTGAAGCTGAAGCAGGTCGAGAATTTCGCCGTCGGCCTTTAGAATTGGGTCCTCAATGGGTCCAGCCTGTAAGGCGATGCCCAGCATCGCAAGCCGACCATCGGGCATGCGGCGAATGCGTTCAATAGAGGCTGGCCCGATTACGTCCAGGCCTTGGTCAAATGCGTTAGTTTGGAACAGAAGTTTCTCGAACTCGAAAGATGCAAGTGAGCCCACCATGTGCATTTCAAAGGCTGTGAACTTCAGCTCCTGGAAACTCTTTGCTGCGTTCGGCGGCTGCCCCTCAGGGTAAAGCCGCGCGTCGAATAACAGATCAACGCCCCGAGCTGTGTAGAAGTCTTCTATCGATCCTTCTGCTGTAAGTTGCTGTCCGTCCTCAAGGTTTACGGTGGTCGTAAAGGTCTCGATTTTCAGAGCATCCTGAGAAACAAGCTCTGCTTGCAACTGGCCATTCCCTTCCAGAACTCGCTCCAGCCCAATGACTTCAAGAAAGTCACCGAATTCACCAGTGTCCATCTGCAAGACAGCACGATAGCCGCCTCCCTCGTTTTCCGAAAATGGTTCGCCGTCGTAGCTTACCGTCATTTCGCCAAAATTGGCGCGCGTCGTAAACGGTGCGCTATGAGGATAGTCACCCTCGATTTCGAAACTTTGACTGTTGACGGAGCCGGTCCCCGAGACCTTTGTTCTTTGCCCTTCGTCTACCTGTTCCAGAGCGAGAGACTGGAGGTCAAACACGAACGAGAAGCCAGAAGTTTGATCATCAATGTTCAACCCAATGGATGTGAAAGCTACATTCTTGTCGCTCAGGAATGAGAGGATCCCGCTACCTTCTGGGTCGCCCTCATTGGACCCGCCTGTCTCAGCTATAGCCTCTTGATTGTCCTCTTCCGTGGCGTTTTCGGGTTCAGGTTTTGGCGTCGGTCGGCCTTTTCGCCAACTTGTAGTGCCGTCAGCAGCTGTAAAGAAATTCGCCTGGAGACCGTCAACGACGAGGTTGTCAAAGTGCAGACGACGATTGGCCAAAGCGGCAACATCCAATTCCAGTTCCAGAAGGTTCAATTCTGCAAGAGATGTTTCCGGCATTGATTGGCTCGGGATAACCACACCACCGACGTAAATGTGGGTGATGCGTCCAAGCGCGACACTTACATCGTCGTTGACTACAATCGGTTGTCCGATTTGTTCAGAAAGGACTTTTTCGACCAGGTCACGTCGCATCTCCGAGAATAGCGGCGCAGCAAGTAGCAACCAAACAAGTGTGATTGTTGCAAACACAAGTAGTACGACAATCCCAATTGTTCTAAACAGCCAAGTCCTCATGCATCCCCCTGTCGTCGCCTACGCCGTTTTGTCTATCTTCAATTCGGCGTTCGCCAATCCGCTGGACTAGATGGGCACATAATTCGGATCGCGCGCGCCGCGCATTTCGTGCTCATCGGTCCAAAGCCGCCAGGATACGAGCATCCCGCTCGTATGGGTCCTCGCGGAAATGAACGACCCCGTCTTCGACCCACGCTGTCCAATATGTCAAAAGAACTGGCATTGGCTCAGGTAGATCAACGCGCGTCGTCTTTCCGCTATCCAAAATGGACTGCATCTTCTGTCGGCTCCAATCTGGCTCTCCCTCCATCAGAAGGCTCGCGAACTCGAACGGATACTCAAGGCGAACGCAGCCGGAACTGAGATTTCTCTCGTTTCGGTCAAAAAGGGTTTTGTCGTTTGTGTCGTGCAAGTATACAGCGTATTTGTTTGGAAACATGAACTTAACCAAACCCAGCGCATTGTCTGGGCCCGGCTGCTGAACCAGGGTCACGCCGGGGTTCTTCGCCCCCCAGTTTACAGCGTTTGCGGGGATTGTCTGGCCATCCTTGTTCCGAACGACATAGTTGTTGCGTGTCAGATAGGCTGGATCCTTGCGGATGCGCGAAAGTTTGTCTTTACGAAAAATAGAGGCGGGAACGGTCCAGGTGGGATTGAATTCCATGTACTTGATTTCGTCTCGGAACACTGGGGTCTTTCGATAGGCTGACCCTGTGATTGATCTAGTGGTCCAAAGCGTGCCATCCGACTTGGCCAAATATGTGCGGGCCCCTGCAATGTTCACCAGCACGAATTCGTCGTCGACTTCCCGCATAAGCCAGCGGCCACGTTCCAAGCTGAGACGCAGCTTGTTAATGCGATCTTCCACCGGTTTGTTTAGCGATGCGAACGTCTTACCGCCAATGACCCCATCGGCTTCTAATCCATGCCGACTCTGAAAAGATTTGACTAATTTCACCAAGTTATCGTCGTAAACCCAAGCTGTGTTTATGCCGTTTTCGCCATCTTCAGAAGAACCGCTTGTTTCAACGAAGCCTTCTGCCGCCAGCCTTTCGCGCAGCTTGGCGACAGCAGGGTCCACCATCTCTGGTTTAAGAACGGTTTCATCCGGAACATTGGTCCAACCGCCCTGTAAAGCAATGGCCCTATACTTACTCAGTGCTTCGACAAGCATCATATACTGCGCATTGTCGATATCGATGCGTTCGATTAACGCGCTGAAACCTTCACCTTGAAGAAACTGATTTAGGACAACAGCTGGGTCTTGTTGAATTACCGGTTTTGAGAAGTTCCAATCGTCGTCCAGTGCATTTGGGTCGACTTTCCCAAACACCAAATGATGAACCAGTTTCACCGCAGCGTCCGTTGCCAGAATATCGAACAATGCTTGATTAGAAACATCGCCAGTTTGGGCGGTCTTAAATGCGGCTTGAAGCTCCGCTAAGTCAAAATCCTCCGGTCTGAAACCCTGTTCTATTGCACTATCCAACTCATCAAAGAGTTCGTCCGACAATACATCGCGTGTCCACGCAGGAGTGAAGTCCCTCTCTTCGTAAAAACGCGGCACTAGGATTTCAGCATCCAAGCTCTTGTTGTCAGGTAGCGTGCTACTCACGTCCAACTTGGCACCGAGTAGAGCAGCAATCTGCTCTGAGATCTCGTTTGCGACGCTTGAGTTGGGGAATATTGTTACCAATGCAGTTAGCGAAATCGCGACTAACGACTTAACGTGACCCACCAATACCTCCTGCGGCTTCGCGCGATATGCTGTCTCTATGTGGGAGGATACTCATACATAATGTATAATCAAATCGTAATTTATGATTTTAGTATGGCCATTTGATTGGAGGGTTCGAGAGCTGTGTGTATATGCAGGGGATTGACGCTGAACGTCCAAACGATCCTGTGGACGAGCCGGCCCTGTTGAATCTACTGTCATTGCAGTATCGACGGAGTTGGGCGGGTTATGGCGACATTTGTATTGGTCCATGGAGCGTGGCAAGGGGGATGGTGCTGGGCTCGCGTAGCCGCCCTTCTGCGCAGGGACGGCCACGACGTTTTCACTCCGACACTGACAGGGTTGGGTGAACGTGCTCACCTCGTGAGTGACGAAACCGATCTGGCCATGCATATCGAAGATGTCCTAGGGGTAATCAAGTGCGAGGAACTTTCTGACATTGTTTTGTGCGGTCATAGCTATGGCGGCATGGTCGTCACCGGAGTCGCAGATAGAGCGCCCAACCACATTCGCTCACTTGTGTACCTCGATGCGCTCGTGCCGGGCGATGGGCAGGCCGCCTTGGATGTGTTGCCTGCGGATATCGCGGCAGGGCTTCGTGATAGTGCTGTCGATGGCAAAGTCGCGCCGGGCCCAGCGGAGGCTTTTTCGGTGAATGGAGCAGACTGTGCGTGGGTGGGCCGCCGAAATGTCGCGCAACCACTCAAGACATTTGAGCAACCGATTCAACTGGTGAGCGGCGGAGCCAAGGTGTTAAAGCGGACCTACATCTATGCCACCGGCTGGGTCCCAGGGCTTGGCCAACCGTTTTTTGAGCGATACCAGCATCAGTCGGGGTGGACAGCGATTTCGGTGCCATTCGGGCACTACGTGATGATCGATAGGCCTGAAGACTTGGCCCGAATTCTAATGTCCGCAATTTGAACGTGGCCGCCGATTCCTGCACGAGTGGGCAGACAGCGAAATCGCCCGTATTAGAATGGTTATTGCTTCCATTCCGATTGTCCTACTTCAACCACCGCTTCGGGGGAAGATGTTCGAAAGCCTGGACGATGCCCGCCGCAAGCTGGCGCTCTGGCGCTACGACTACAACAACGTCAGGCCGCACTCATCGCTCGGCAACCAAACACCCGCAGAAGCGCGCCGGACGCTTGAGCAATTTGAGGGCTCCGCGCCCGGCGCGCTTGCCCAAACTGACGACGAAGACTATGAAAACCAGACCCGCAGACTCTCGTTATGAATGAGGGAGCCTCGGGGGGCAGGTCACCTTATCGGATACTTGCGTCGTCTAGCCCATGTAAATGGATACAGAGATGTCTCTGAATTTTTGACACGGTTCCGGCGGAAGTATGGGCGAATTCTAGTCGAGAACATCGAGCACTTTGAGCAAGAGATGGGCTTAGAGAAAGGTTTGTTGGTTACTATCTCCCCTTCTGCTAAACCTGAGTCACCCAGCTTAAACTGGCGTTTCGAGCGGCATCATAGCGATCCGATTTGCCCTTCATGTCTTGCCGATGGCTTACCCTTTCAACAAACTTGGCGTCATTACTTGGTGACAGCCTGTCACCATCACAAAACGCGTCTTCAAGATGTTTGCCCTGTCTGCAAAACCACATTGCGTCCGACGTCCGGCGGCTTTGATAAATGCAGATGTGGCTTTAGCTACTCCAATTTCCCACGGGTGGCAGCAAAGGACCACGAAGTGATCATCTCCGCCTTGATTGCGGGAGATTCAACGGTTGGCAAGCGGTTTCTTGACCTTGCAGGAGGGCGTCAGGTCCCAAAAGACATTGGCGCTTTTATTAATTTCCTAGCGTGTGGTTTCGCTCAGAACCGCACGGGCAAGTCTGGGAAAACACAAACACCCAAAAGCGTTGCAGATTCGTTGGAACTGATTGAGCCGTTGGCAACTGTATTTGACCATTGGCCAAATGGGTTCGAAGAACACGTTCGAGGGTTGATACTGGCAGGAAATTCAGAATCCAACTCTGTGCCGTCCATGCTCGGAAGCTGGTATCAAAGACTTATGAAGTTCGAAGATGATGCGTACCAGCCTTTCAGAGATGCAGTGTCGCGTGCTGCTTCAACCGAGTTCAAGGGAACCTACCTGGGAAAGCTAACGCCGTTGCAAGCTCGGGAATGAGTCTCGGCTAAACAAGCGGCCAAGGAACTGGGAATTTCTGCACAGCGCTTGGTGGCTGAGGTTCAGTCAGGTCAAATTGCCGGAAAGCAAGCCCGTAGCGGGTATGGGCACCGGCATACGATGATTCCACGCTTCGAAATTTCGAACATCTATCTGGATAGGAAGCGATATTGGGATGGGTTGCAGGCCAGAGACTACCTTGGTGTTACAAGAAAGCAATTTGATCTGCTTCGCGCGTCAGAATTGATCCACGAGGTTGCTGCTGAATACCGTCCTCCACTTGTTGATGGCTGCATTGACGGTGAAAGCCTAAAAGAGCTCACAACAAACATTCGAAACTGCACTAAAGTTCAAGCGGGAGAAACTATTCCGTTCAATCAGCTCAGTCGTGAAATCTAGATCAGTTGTAGCGTTGAGCCGAGAACACAAAGTGCTTGTCCGTGCCGTAAGGTCAGCGATGCGCAGGAATCCGGACTTTGCAAAATTCAGCGGACGGCCCAATTCGGACGTGGCCCAATGGGCGTCGTTGCTGCGGTGCGGCCCGCCAAGCCAGCCATTCGCCGCGAGCGCAACGCTAGAAACTAATTCGACGCGAGCACATGACCTTGCCGAAACCACCTGCCAAGAGGCCAGAGATTGTTCCATTGTCGATTTCCAGATCGACTTTTATCAGGCTCGGACTCGCCGGGTTCATAAACACCCCTTGTTCGATTTGAAATGATCGTTGAGATGATACGACAAAGTCGTGCAATACACATGCTAAGGGCCCCGCAGCCATCCCCGTCGCGGCTTCTTCCTCAATCGCGTATCGGGGCGCAAACATGCGGGTTGTAGCGTCTCGGTCGGTCGCCGATGGGTCTCTTGTGAAGACGTAGTAGCCGATCAAATCCAGTCGTTCGCTGATTTGCGTGATTTTGGCAAAATCTGGTTTCACATTGGCAAGACCATCGGCATCAGCGAGGCCGATGACAATGAAACTGTTACCGGTATTGACTAAAACCGGTGGTATTTCCTGATCAAGATGATGTCTGTTGATCCCAAGGGAGTTCAGTACATCGTCGATGCTTACACCTTTTTCCACCCAGTCCTCTGGTATCGCGTATTTTGGGGCCAGCTGTTCCATATAGGCGGCACCCTCTTTCATTAGTATGCGCCTTGGCCCATCAACTGTCTCCTTCGAGGTGTTGGGATTGGGAATCCGGCCCAGCGCGTCAAGGTGAGAGAAGGCGGCAATTGTTGCATGACCGCAATGAGCGATGCGCCTGTTCGGTGTGAAGAAATCCAGTTTGAAGCCCTCTGTCTTGGACTGCGACACAAAGGCCGTTTCGGACAATCCAACCCTTGCCGCGACGGTTTGCATATCCTGTTCGCCCAATTCATCAGCATCCAGGACGACGCCTGCGGGATTTCCACCGGCGCCACCGTCGACAAAGCCGTGTACGATTTCAACCGTTACCTGCCTGACAGTATTTGCTTGCGTATTCATTGGTTTTCTCCATACGTCGGCCGCACCTTTGAGCATGGTGCGGCCAGTTTTACGTCAGTTGCTGGCGGCGGTGATGCGGTTCAGAAAGGCGGTCATTTGCGCCGCAATCTCGGGCCCATATTCTTCCAGCGCGAAGTGACCCGTATCGAGCAGATGAAACTCGAGATCATTCAGATCGCGTTCATAGGGATAGGCGCCTTCGACCGGAAAGATGTGATCATTCTTACCCCACATCAGTAGCGCCGGGGGTTGATGCTTCCGAAACAGCGCTTGCCATTTTGGGTACTCGGCAACATTGGTGCCGTAGTCTAGGAAGAGTTCAAGTTGCACCTCTTGATTACCTTCGCGGTCGAGCAGGTATTGGACATGCCAATAATTGTCGGGACTGATCAGTTCCGGTTTTTTAACGCCGTGGGTGAACTGCCATTTGGTTGCATCCAGAGTGAGGAATCCACGAAGCTGGTCGCCGTTCTCTTGCGATGGCTCGGCCCAATAGGCTTTGATTGGATCCCAGAACTCGCGCAGCCCTTCCTCGTAAGCATTCCCGTTTTGAATGATGAAGCCGGTTACCCGCTCGGGCTGTTCCGCAAACATTCGGAAACCAACCGGGGCACCATAGTCCATCAAATAGACCGAGTACTGTTCGACTCCCTTCCGGTCTAGCAGCGATGTCATCATTTCGGAGATATTCGCGAAGGAATACTCGAAGCCTTCGGTCTTTGGCATCTCCGACGCTCCAAATCCGGGAAAATCGGGTGCGATCACGTGGTAGTGCTTGGCCAGTTCAGGGATAAGGTTGCGGAACATATGTGATGAGGTCGGAAAGCCGTGAAGCAGCAGGACAGTAGGTCTGTTTGGATCTCCTGCTTCACGATAGGCGATAGCGATGTCGCCGATTTCTTCCGTGCGGAAGCTGACAGCCTGCGTAGCTTCAATTCCAGTCTCTGCGGCGATTGCTGGCGACGGTGTAAATGGCGCAGCAATGGAAAGTGCGAGAATGCTGGCGCTCAGGACGGATTTCAGATTGCGCGACATGGATGTTTCCTTTCTTCAGGTTACGGCGTGCGTGCTTGAACGCGGGGGCTTGATATCGGTCAGTTTCGCTGACCCAGTGCCTCTTCGAGCCTTGCGTTTCGAGCTTTCAGTGCTTCCAGCTCAGTGCGAAGCGGGACGAGGTAATCTTCAAATTCTTCAAGGGTCAGGCGTTGGGGGATGTGCTGCGGGCAGTTCCAGTCCATCGCCTCAAGCTTGATCACAATCGCCCGCTCAGGATGAGCGCGATAGCCCGGCTCACTCAGGCGTTGCATCAGCGCCGGATCGGCATTGGCATCAATGAGTTTCGCCCGACCCCAGATCTTGAGGCGTCGCTGATTGGGATAATCCATCAGGATCAGCGAGATTCGGTCATTGCCCAGCAGATTCCCAGTGCTGAGATATTGCCGGTTGCCGAGGAAATCGGCGTAGGCAAGTGTCCGTTCATCCAACACTTTCAGAAAACCCGCTGGTCCACCGCGAAATTGTACATAGGGCCAGCCGGTTTCCGAGACTGTTGCCTGATAGAAGCCGTCTCTTTGCCCGATGAACCTGGCCTCGACCGGGCTGATTGAGTCCTCCTGACGCGTGCCGTCCAGAAACTTCGCGTAGCCGTTAGCTGACCCGTTTTTGGCCTGCGTTTCGCGAACGGAGGGCGTGAAGCTGATCTCTGCAAAGGGTCGTGCCATTGAATTCTCCATCTCGGCCTGGGCGATGCCCTGGGACTGAGGTGAAGTTAATTGGAGCTTTCAAGTTGCGGAATTTGGATACTTGGCAATATATTATTCAAAAATATGGAATAATATCTTGGACAGATTTCACGCGTTAAAAGTCTTTGTGAAGGTCGCCGAACTAAAAGGTTTCGCTGCTGCGGCCCGCGACCTCAACATGTCACCACCGACAGTGACCCGAATGGTTTCTATGCTTGAGGACAGCTTCGGGCTACGTCTTTTTGTACGCACAACGCGCTCAGTGATGCTGACTGATAGCGGGCAAAGGTTTTTTGAGGATGCCAGACGTATTCTGGCTGACCTTGAAGAGGCCGAGCGCGCCGCTGTCGGTTCCTATGCCGAACCGACCGGGGAAATTAATGTTACTGCATCAGTCCTGTTTGGCCGTATGTTCGTCACTCCAATTTTGGGCGAATTTCTGGATCTGTATCCAAAGCTCTCAGCGCGCACGCTCTATGTGGACCGAGTGGTCAATCTGGTTGATGAGGGTCTCGACGTCGGGATCAGAATTGGCAACCTCGCTGATTCCAGTTTGATGGCTGTCAGGTGTGGTACGGTGAGGCAGGTCGCGTTTGCTTCCCGTAAATATCTTGACCAATATGGCGAACCAGATACGCCCGAGGATTTATCCTGCCATGCAATCATTAATTCAACTGCCTTGAATGCATCGGCCCAATGGCATTTTCAACGGGGCAGAAAGACTGTCACCAAACGCATGAGCCCACGCATCAGCATGAACACAAATGACGCTGTGATCGAGTTGGCCTTGCAAGGTCACGGTGTCGGGCGGCTTCTGTCCTATCAAGTCGCACCCTACATTGCAGATGGGCGGCTCAAGACTGTTCTAAAGTCGTATGAACCACCCGAAGTCCCCATCCATCTTGTGCATCAAGAGGGACGAACCGTGTCTGCGAAGGTGCGCACCTTTGTTGACTTTGCTGTCGGACGTCTAAAATCAGATCCCCTTCTTGTCGGGAATCAAACACAGGTCCAAAAGCAAGATTAACAAATGGGCGGGCGTCGCGCTATTCAGCCACTGCCGCGACCGAGGCGATCCATGCATTTGGCACAAAGGCATCATCCAACGCGGTTTCCGCCACATGGTTCGTATAGTTCGACAGGGTTTTCAACGCTGTGCCGAGGATGACTTCCAGCATAGATCGGCGTGTGTAACCAGCCGTCAGAAACGCTTCGACCTGTGCGTCGCTGGGCCAGCCTCGGCTTTCGTTGATCACGATGGCGAATCTGCGCAGTGCTTCCAATTTGGGGTCGGCGATAGGGCTGCCATCGCGTAACGCTGCGATCACGTCTTCGCGACACCGGCCATCTGTGAAAGAGTGGTATGGGCGGCCATGCAGTACTTGCACCCGTTCAACCGGTTGTTAGTCATAAGGTGATCTGGCGCTCAGTCTCTGACAGGCTGGTCTTTCCAAAGATGCTGGAAAGTGTCGTATAGCCTTCCAAAATTGCGGGCGCTTCGGCCATGGCCGCATAAAGGTTGGGTACAAAACCATATCCTTTCAGCGATGCTTCCAGAATTGGTTTCGCGGCATCAGGGGCTGAGGCGATTGTATATGTCTCAAAATCAGTCATGTCTGGTTTCCTTTGGGAAGAGTTTTCGACACACGCGAATTGTCATTGCGGACAGGGTGTCTTGGAGAAATGCCGGCCTTTTGGGGAGGGGAGAGGCAGCGGTGGCTCCGACCGGCAAAAGCCACCAAATTCCTCGATCAAAGGCTGCCGACAGGCGTGTGGTGGATGTCTGCCCACTTGGCATGGGCGCCTTGGATCACGGTCTCTTTGTCCTCAAGGTACTTCTTGAAGATTTCTTCATTCACAAAGAGATAGAGCTTGTCGTCCACGATATCGGCATACCGAACATCGCCATCAAGCTTCTTGCCTACATAGACGCCAAAGGCGCAGAACCCGCCGAATTGAGGCAGATGTGCCGTCGGATCCGCCTCGAATGTGGCTTTCGCTGCCTGCGACGCAAAATAGTAGTCCACTCCATCATGGGCCGATGTAAAAGTGGCGTTGCCCATTTCGGGTATTTCGGCTTCAAACATCGATACAGGATCGACGCCATGCATGCCGAGGGGCTGCCCGGTCAAGGTAAGACTGTTCGAAACGTTGTATTCATCGTCAGCCAATGCCGCCGCCGCCAGGGCGAGAGTCAACGCTGTTGTAAGCGTGGGAAATGTAAAGATGCGTGTCATGATATGTCCTTTCAGGATGCTAGGATCAAATTTGAAGATCGATTTGGGTCAGGCCGATTGGCCAATGCGCTCAACCGCGTCGTCGGTCCACCAGACGCCGTTGGCGACCATGCGGAAGTTGATGATGGCGGCGAGATACCCGTCACCTTCAGGCACCTTGGCCCCGGCTGTGGCATCGCGAACGACAGCGACTTCGTAGCCCAGCTCCAGCAGCTCGTAGAGATGCGCCTGCGTACACAGGTTCGCCGACATCCCCGCGAGGATCACCTTGTCGATCTTGCGTTTACGCAATTGCAGGTTCAGGTCATTCTGAGCAGGGCTGTAAACCTTGTGTGGCGAGCAAATGATGGTTTCGCCATCCTCGATGTACTTCTTGTATTGCGGCATCCAGTCGGCACCTGAGCCCTCGAAGTTGTCCAAATTGAGCGGTCCCAGGCGGTCAAACATGCCGATGCTGTGCATCGTCGCTTCCAGAGTGCCCTCGAACTCCCATTTGTGGTCATGTGGGTAGTAATAGTGGGGCGAGATGAAGACCGGCATCCCCGCAGCCTTGGCGGCAATGAAAAGCCGTTCGATATTGTCGACCGTGCCCTGTTCGGTCACGCTTTCGCCAACGACGCCCCACGTCACACCGTCCTCTGACAAAAAATCAATCTGGGGGTCGGTCACCACAAGCGCAGTACGCCCCGGCTCGATGGTCATGTCGATTTGGGGAAGGCCTGGATTTTCCGGGTCAGCATAGTAGGCGCGTGCTTCGTCGGTCGCGGCAAGGGCCTGCCCGCCAGCCACTATTGTTGTACCTGCCGCGGCCGCACCGGCGGCTTGTTGCAAGAGTCGCCGGCGCGCCATATCAACGCGTTCGGGCGTGACGTCGCAAGCGCAGCTTGCTCCATGTTTGTGGTCATGATTGCTCATTGCAAATTTCCTTTGTCTGAGAGGGGCAAATGGGTTTGCTTTACTCGGCAGCGCCCCAGGTGGATCTGACAAAGAAGAAGTTATGCACCACATCGATTGAGGTATCGGCTCGCCCTGCCAAGGTTTTGGCCGAACCTGCCATGTGGTCTTGAGGTGTGTGCCTAGTCGGAGGTCGCTTGCTGCCTGAATCGTGCCGGAGCCTGGCCAACCCAGCGCTTGAAGGCGCGGCTGAACGTGCTCTGTTCCGAAAACCCGGTCATAAAGGCGATCTCGGCTATGGAAGCCTTACCGTCACGGAGCAGGTCACGAGCAAGTGCAACTTGTGCCTGACCAAGAACGTCGCGATAGGTCAGCCCTTCCTCGGCCAACCTGCGGTAAAGCGTGCGCTCGCTCATTCCCATCTCTTGTGCGACATGCGCTGCTTGCGGCGCGCCGTTACTCAGGGCCGGTGTAAGCCGGTGGACAATTGCTTGGCTCAGTGAGGTGTCGTCATCGCGAGAGTTGAACTCCTCATCCAGGTGCTTCGTCATGAAATCTGACAAGCCCGGATCGCCAAGACGATTTTCGCTTTCCAGCATAGCAGGGCGCATAGCAATGGCGTTGTGGGCGCTCCCAAATCGAACCGGGCACCCGAAATATTCGGCGTAACGCTCTGGTTCTTGTCTGCATGGATGCTGAAACGTGACATATGCGAGCGACAACCCATCACCCACAAACCGATGCATGTTCCTCGCAAAGGCCGCAAGCGCGCATTCGTTGCGCAGCTCCAAGGCAGCGCGATGTGATGTTTGTCCCTCAAAAATCCAAAGGACCGGATCGCCGGTTTCATCAAGTCTGTAAACTGCGGTGTCCGTTACGAGACGAAAATAACGCTCGATCCGTTGCAAAGATTGCCGCAAGGTCGGAGCTGTCTTTACGGCTAGGCCAAGGACGCCGAGATCATCGGTCGCAATCGCGTTCGCATAGGCCTCAACCAACGCGGCCTCGTCCGCTTGTTGCGTACGAATCCAATCGATCAGATCGAAATACGCATCATCCGCCAATTGGCCGTCTTGAGCTTCTGGTAGACGCAGCACGACAGCGCCATTTGAAATCAGGGCGCCATCGTCGTTTAGCGTCATCCCGGCGGCGTTGGCCATCGCGCGGGCGAATGCGTAAGTTACACTTGCCATACAGTGAGATTAGCACTGGAAAGCTCTTTCACGCCAGATCGTCCAACCCTGTGATAGGTATAATAAATAGAGACAGCCTCGATCTTCGGGCGCTTGAGGATAAATGCGCCAAACTGATAACACTCGTCATCAGGTTTTCTGAACGGTATCGTCCGAAAGCGTGCGGAAGCATGCAGCCATAGAGGTCATGGTAGATGGGCGAAATTTTCATATCTGTGCTGCTGCCGCTCGCAGTTGTTGTCATCATGTTCTGCCTTGGCCTCGGACTCACAGCGGCTGACTTTCAACGCATCGGACGACGTCCACGGGCCTTTTGCGTCGGCGCTCTCAACCAGATCATTTTGCTGCCTTGCATCGCTTTGATGGTGACTTTTATCTTTGGGATTTCCGCTGAGGCAGCCGTTGGCATCATGATTTTAGCGGCCTGTCCGGGCGGGGTGATCAGTAACATCGTGACCAAGCTTTCGAATTGGGATGTCGCTTTGTCCGTTACTCTTACAGCAGTCTTCAGTCTGACTTGTGTCGTTACCGTACCGCTCATCCTGGGGTTTTCGATGCAGATGTTCATGGGGGCAACTGCGCCCGCTATCGACATTTCTTCGACGGCTTTAGCAATGTTTTTTTTAACAGCTTCACCGATCCTAGCCGGGGTGATCGCGCGATCCTTGGCGCCGCGAATTGTAGCTGCGGTCGAACCAATCTTTAGCAAGGTCTCTATGCTACTTTTTGCGATGGTCATCGGAGGCGCTATCATTTCAAACTGGGTGGTGGTCGCGGATAACTACCTTAGGCTTGGACCCGCACTTTTTGTTGTAGGTGCGTCACTCACGTTTATTGGCATCATGAGTTCAGGGATGCTCGGATGCACAGACATCGAGGCGAAGACGATTTCAATTGAGACCGGCGTTCAAAACGGAGCTTTGGGAATCGCAATTGCTACTTTGCTGTTGCCTAACACCAATGGGTTAAGCGAATATGCCATACCATCCGCAATTTATAGCGTGGTCTGGATCGTAACAATGTTGCCTGTCTTCGCCCTCCTTGCGCGAAGAAGCCCAATTTCATGATCCTGACGCCTATTCGCTAGCTTTGGTTATGCGCTGAGCCAAGCCCCTTTGTTTCCATGCCAGAACGCCGTCTGGTCAAAGAGCGACCAAGGAGCTCCAAAGCCCGTTGTGGAACGGCCGCCTTGGCGATTTTCCCTGTTGAAGGGAAGAGCTGTTGTTGCCAGTGCGGTGGATCCTGCGTCAGCGAAGGTGTAGACGCCAAGGTCAGTTTTGTCCGCAAGTCGGAATTGCAAAGTCTTGGATTAAGTGTCCGGATTGGGCTGGACCTGCCAAACATGCAAGCCGCGGAGAATGGCCGCATCAGCGCTATTGGTCTATTTGGTCATTGCCAAGCTTGGTTTGCCCGGACGAGACAGATGAAGATCGCATCTGTTGGCCCGCGGCGTCGAGGGCACCTCCGCTCGCCGGGCCGCGCAGCGGCTGAATCAGCATTCGGTCGAGCCAGAGGTCTCGGCGTGTGCGAAACTGCTTGATGCCGATTTCCATGCTTTTGTGCCCCTTCTTGGGTTGCGCAACGTAAGTGCCTAGAAGTCGGTCCCACCACGGTAGATTAAAGCCAAAGTTCGAGTTGGTCTCGCTTGGATCGACTGAATGGTGGACTCGGTGCATGTCTGGAGTGACGACGATCCATCTGAGAATTCGATCCACCGGACGCGGCAATTCAATGTTTGCGTGATTGAAGAGCGCGGTAGCGTTCAGGGTCACCTCGAAAAGGAGCACGGCGACAGCGGGCGGCCCCAAGGTTGCTACGACCGCTAGCTTGATCCCCATCGAGATGAGGATTTCTACCGGATGGAAACGCAAGCCAGTAGTCGCGTCAAAATCAAGGTCGGCGTGATGCATCCGGTGCAGACGCCAAAGCCCCGGTACGGCGTGGAACATCACATGCTGAAGATAAATTGCGAGATCTAGAAGCAGCATGGAGACCACGATGGCAACCCAAACCGGCGCCTCGATGTTATTGAAGAGCCCCCATCCGCGATCCTCGGCCATGGCTGCGAGACCAACTGCGAGGATTGGAAAGGTCAGCCGCAGGATGGCGGTGTCGAGCACCACGAGCGCAAGGTTGTTTGTCCATCGGATAACGCGCGGAATATCCCGACTTCGCCGGGGTGCGGCCACTTCCCAAAGTGCCATCGCCGCCAGGACGGATAGGAAGGCAATAATGCGGATAGTTGGTTCAGCAGCTAGGATTGTGTCGGACATGGACATCCACTATTCGGGTTTCCGTCGCGATAGAATTGCAAGCTGTTCTAGGCGACGACCGTTCCAATGTAACGCAGACATGCAAGCGATACCATCTGAGGGCGGCTTGGTCCGCAAGGCGGACATTCAGCGGAATTAACCGAACGTCTGCTTCGAGTCCAACCTGTCAATTCGATTCTTTTGCTGCGAGCGCACGCAGCAGGAGTTATGCCGCGGGTGCGCAGATTTTTGCCGCTGCATCGTAGCAAGCTAACCGGTCGTTCGTCATCGCCAAAGCTTGCGCTTAGGCCATTCGAGCTCAAGCCGGTCCGACTTATACGCCTAGGGGCCATCGAAGAGTGCAATGCACAACTCGTTGATATGATCTGACAGTCAGCGCGGTGCTGATGCTTGGGGTTGGAGGGTGGAGTGGAGGAAATTCCCATGCCAAGAGTTCAACTTCCCGCCGTCACTCCGAAACACCGAGCTTGGAACAAGGGCAAGATTGTTGGTCAAAAGCGGCCTCTCTTGCCAAAACAGGTCTGGGGTATCCGTGCGCGGCTGGAACTGGCGGGCAACCTTCGCGACCTCGCCTTGTTCAATGTTGCCATCGACAGCAAAC
Source organism: Ruegeria sp. YTSA219 (assembly GCF_059609985.1). Lineage (NCBI taxonomy): Bacteria > Pseudomonadati > Pseudomonadota > Alphaproteobacteria > Rhodobacterales > Roseobacteraceae > Ruegeria > Ruegeria sp. YTSA219. The sequence goes on along the minus strand of NZ_JBXWMT010000005.1, from coordinate 72,003 downwards.
TGCGTGGTTGCGACCTCGTCACCCTCACGGTTGCCGATCTGGTTCGAGACGAGCGTGTTCGCGAACGGGTTTCATTGATCCAGAGAAAGACAAATAAGCCGGTTCAGTTCGAGTTGACCGAGAATACGCGGGATACGGTTGCCGAGTGGATCAAATCGCCCGAGATGATGGGTTGCCAGTATATGTTCCCCAGCCGCTTCCATGATCGCCCTCACATTTCGACGCGCCAGTATGGCAGGCTCGTCCGTCACTGGGTAACAGCGATTGGTCTGGAACCGAGTGGATATGGCACGCATTCGCTTCGTCGAACCAAGGCGGCCGAGATCTACCGCAAGACTGGCAATCTGAGAGCGGTCCAGCTCTTGCTTGGCCACACAAAGGTTGACAGCACAGTGCGTTACCTTGGGGTCGAGTTGGAGGACGCGCTAACCATCGCGGAACGGATCGACATTTGAACCATTTTGGCGGGTGGCGATGCCGCTCGCCATCTGGGAATTGCGACTATCTAAAGGTTTGTTGCTGACAGAAAGCCCAATTCACCCAGAGTTTCCCGGGAACGTTGGCGTCCGTGAAACAGTCCAGCTTAAAATAGCGCACTGCGCTATTCGAAAATGAAACTCAACTTCGCCCCGTTACACTGTCTTGATATCTGTCGAGTTCATGGATCAGCGCCTGACCATTTGGAACATCTTCGCGCGCGGAGAACTCATTCCACACCACACCGAACGGCATGTCTTTGAACTCTTCCGTGACCGCCATGCGTTTCGAAAAATCGAGTTGATCCTCTGCTGCTTTCAACTGCTCCAGCGGCATCAACAAAGCGCGAAGCAAGGCTTTCTGCATATTGCGGGTACCGATGACCCAGGCCGCGGTCCGACTGATCGTTGCATCAAAAAAGTCGAGCCCGATGTGAGTGCGACCAAGGAGATCTGCACTGACCAGCTCCTGCGCCATTTGCAGGATGTCGTCGTTCAGAAGGATCACGTGATCGCTGTCCCACCTCATGGGGCGCGACACGTGCAGAAGGATTTCGTCCAGCGACAATGCCACCGCGCTCAGCTTGTCGGCTATGTTCTCGGTCGGGTGGAAATGACCCATATCGAGACAAAGAAGCGTACCCTTGCGGATCGCGTAGCCCATGTAGAATTCGTGGCTGCCCACAGTGCAGGCTTCGACGCCGATCCCGAAAAGCTTGCTTTCGACAGCATCCAGCATCTGTGCTCTATCTTGCGACGGCGCCATCATGGCATCAAGTGAAGCTTCCAGACGCGCCCGGGCCGACATGCGGTCAACAGGCGTGTCCTTGTAGCCGTCCGGCACCCAAATGTTGTTGACGCAGGGCGACCCCAGTTCGGTGCCCATTCGAGCGGCAATGTCGCGGGACCGCTTCCCATGTTCGATCCAGAATTCGCGAATTCCCTGATCAGGATGACTGAGCGTAAGATTATCGTCTGCCTTGGCATGGGCAAAGAAGGTCGGATTGAAATCCAGACCGATGCCTTGGTCCTTGGCCCAATCGACCCAGGGCGCGAAGTGCTGATACTCGATCTCGTCTCGATCCGGGTTGGCCTCTGTGTCCAGATACATCGCATGAAGGTTCAAGCGGTGTTTGCCCGGGATCATCGAATAGGCAAACTCCAGATCAGCGCGCAGTTCATCTGGCGTGCGCGCGCGGCCGGGATGGTTGCCGGTAGCCTGAATGCCGCCCCCGGATGAGCCAGACTTCTGTTCAAATCCGACCACATCGTCGCCCTGCCAGCAATGCATCGAGATCGGGATGGTTTTCAGGCGTTCCAGCGCTGCTTCGGTATCAACGCCCCAGTCGGCGAAGGCGGCTTTTGCTGCTTCGTAGCTCATCTCGACCCCCTAGCGTGTGAAGGCCTGGACGTTGCCAGCATCCACGTTGATGATGTTGCCGGTGGATTTGGCGGAGGTATCGGCGGCGAAGAAATAGCAGGCCTCGGCGATGTCTTCGGGCAGGACCGAGCGTTTCAACATGGATCGCTGGCGGTACATTTCCTCCAGCCCGTCCTTGTCGGTGCCGTAAGTGCCGGCGCGCTGTTCCAGCCAATCACCTTCCCAGATCTTCGATCCGCGCAAAACCGCGTCGGGGTTGACGACATTGACGCGGATGCCAGCCTCCGCACCTTCCAGGGCAAGGCAGCGGGCAAGGTGGATTTCCGAGGCTTTCGCGGTGCAATAAGCGGCAGCGTTCGGCGAGGCTGCGAGGCCATTTTTCGACGCCACAAAGACGACCGAGCCACCCATATCCTGCACCCGCATGATCTTGAATGCCTCGCGGCTGACAAGGAAATAACCCGTGGACAGGATGTCCATGTTCTTGTTCCAGAGTGCCAGCGAGGTGTCCTCGATCGGTGCGGAAGAGGCAATGCCAGCGTTGGAGACCAGGATGTCGACCCCGCCAAATTCTACCGAGGTTTCCGCGAAGGCCGATGCCACGGCCTCTTCGCTTGTGACATTCATGTTGACGCTTCGCACGACGTCCGCGCTGTAGCGTTCCGTCAGATGCTTTCTGGTAGATGCCAAGGCGTTTTCGTTGATGTCGGCCAGAACGACGCAGGCGCCTTCCTGAAGGTAGCGTTCAGCGGTTGCCGCACCGATGCCGCCCGCTCCGCCCGTCACAAGGGCGACACGTCCGGCAAGTGACTTGGGCTTCGGCATGCGCTGCAATTTCGCTTCTTCAAGCAACCAGTATTCGATGTCGAAGGCTTCCTGTTCGGGCAGCCCCTGATATTCACTGACTGCCGAGGCACCGCGCATCACGTTGATCGCGTTGACGTAGAACTCGCCCGAGATCCTTGCGGTTGCCTTGTCCTTGGCGAAAGTGATCATGCCGACGCCGGGCACAATGTAGACAACAGCATTCGGATCGCGAATGTCGGGGCTGTCGCCGTGCTTGCAGCGGTCGTAATAGGCTGCGTAGTCCTTGCGGTAGGATTCGATCTGGTCCGGCAATCCAGCCAAGACGTCGTCGATATTCCCGCGAGCGGGATCAAACGGAACGACAAGTGGGCGGATTTTCGTGCGCAGGAAGTGATCCGGACAGGACGTTCCCAAAGCCGCAAGCGGTTTCATGTCTTTCGCGTTTACAAATTCCAGAACGGCATCGCTGTCGTTGAAATGACCGACCATGTGCTGGTTGCCGGAAACAAAACCCCGGATCGCCGGCATAAGACGCGCGGCAATGCTGCTGCGTTCGCTGGCCGACAGGCTTTCGTGGATCGCGCCGCCAAAGGGCGCGACGCCCCTGCTTTGCTCATCAAGCCATTTGGTCGCGACGTTGATCACATCGATTGTCTGGTCATAGCAGTCCTTGGCCGTATCACCCCATGTGAACAGTCCATGGCTTTCAAGGACCACACCGTCGGCGTCCGGGTTTTCGTTGCAGTACTTTTCCAGCCACAAGCCCAGCTCGTAGCCCGGCTTCTTCCAGGGCAACCAACCGATGCGATCCCCAAAGATTTCCTGCGTCAGTTCTTTCGAGTTCTTGGACGCAGCGATCGCGATGATCGCATCTGCATGAACGTGGTCAACGTGTTTGCGTGGAACGTAGGCGTGCAAGGGCGTGTCTATCGAGGCCGCGCGCGGGTTCAGCTTGAAGGTGCAATGCGGCAGGTAGCCGACCATCTCGTCTTCGAATTCCACGCCACGGTAGAGCGATTTCAGCGCTTGAAGCTTGTCCATGTAAAGCGTGGCGAATCCGTCAAGCTTCATCGAGCCGATGTCACCACCTGACCCTTTGACCCAAAGCACCTCAACCTCGTCGCCCGTGAGGGGGTCTGTCTCGATCACCTTGGCAGACGTATTGCCGCCGCCGTAATTGGTCACGCGCTTGTCAGAACCAAGAATGTTTGAGCGATAGAGAAGAAGCTCTGATTCGCTTTTTCCTTTTGCCTCAGCATCATCCCAGCGACTTTCGAGCAGATTATTTTCCAATGATTTCAACATATTTCCTCCCAATTGGCGCATAGCGCCGGAATTCCCGATTGATCGCAACGATGCGCCGCGTGCGCCAATATGTCAATCATTTTCAATCATATTCGATCATTCTGCGGCGCAGTATGATTGTTTTTGATCGTTTTTGATTGACATGTGACGCGAATCTCGCCAGCTTGAAGTCAAAGGGAGGCACAAATGCACGAAAAAGAACGCCATACGATTATCTTGTCCGCGGTCGAAGAACGCCCGGTGGCTACAGTATTGGACTTGTGCAATCTAACCGGCGCCTCCGAAGCCACTATTCGGCGCGACATTGCCACGCTGGACCAGGATGGGCTGTTGCGCCGTGTGCGCGGCGGGGCCGAGGCGTTGAGCCCTCCGCAGATCGTGGGCCTTGCGGGGCGCCCCTTCTCTGTCAATGAAACCATGCGCATTGAAGAAAAGCAGGCGATTGCTGCCGCCGCGGTCGATCTTTGCGAAGATGGCGACGCGATCATTATCAATGGCGGCACGACGACCTTTCAGATGGTGCACCCGCTGGCGAGCCGTCGAATGCAGGTTTTCACGAACTCGTTCCCGATCGCCGAACATCTGCTGAAGCATTCCAAGAATACCATCATGCTCTCGGGCGGCACGATCTATCGCGAGCAAAACATCATCCTGTCACCATTCGACAATGATGTGACGCGCAACTTCTGCGCTCGTCGCATGTTCATGGGCGCCCAGGGGCTTGGGCCGCTTGGCCTGATGGAAGCCGACCCGCTACTAATCCAGGCTGAACAAAAGCTCATCGACCAGGCCGATGAACTGATCGTTCTCGCCGACAGCACGAAGTTTGAACGACGCTCCAGCCTTGTGCTCTGTCCACTGAACCGCATCACAACCGTCATCACCGATGACCAGATATCCGACAAAGCCGCCGCCATGCTGGAGGCCGCAGAAGTGACGCTGATCGTCGCCCAATCCGGGGGCGCTCAGAGAAACGTGGCCTCTTAAAGAGGCTCCAATCGCGAACGTATTTAAGGGAGGACTCCAAATGAAACGTCGCACTTTTACCACTCTCACCGCCGGTCTCAGCCTGGCTGCAAGCCTGTTCGGCACCACCGCCATGGCCCAGGACGATATGCGCATCGCGCTTGTCGTTAAGGCGCTTGGCATCGGCTTCTTTGAAGCCGCCGCTGAAGGCGCCGAAGAAGCCGCCGCCGAACTGGGTGGGGTCGAGATCATCTATACCGGCCCGACGGACACGACCGCTGAAGGCCAGATCGAGGTGATCAATTCGCTGATCGCGCAAGGCGTGGACGCCATCGCAGTTTCCGCGAATGACACGGACGCACTGGTACCGACCCTGCAAAAAGCAATGCAGCGGGGCATCACTGTTATCTCCTGGGACTCCGGCGTGGCAGAAGAAGGCCGAATGGTGCACCTGAATCCGTCGTCCAACGCGCTGATCGGTAACATGATCATCAAGCTTGCCGCAGATCATCTGCCTGACGGTGGCGATGTGGCCGTTCTTTCCGCGACCACCACTTCGACAAATCAGAACATCTGGATCGAAGAGATGAACAAGGTGATGGGCAACTATCCCGGCATCAACGTCGTGACGACCGTTTACGGCGACGACCTTGCAGACAAGTCCTATCGCGAAGCCACGGGCCTCATGCAGTCCTATCCGGATCTGGATGCGATCATTGCACCGACTTCTGTTGGCATCGTGGCCGCCGCTCAGGCTGTTGTCGACGCCGGCAAGGTGGGCGAGGTAAATGTGACCGGCCTTGGTCTTCCGTCCGAAATGGCAGGTGCGATTGAAAGCGGTGCATCGCAATCCTTCGCGATCTGGAACCCTATTGATCTGGGGTATTCGGCAGCGATGATTGCCCATGCGCTGGCTTCGGGGAATGCAACGGCCGAGCCGGGTGCGGAAATTTCGATCGGCCGCGTTGGCACGATTACGCTGGACGAGACCAATTCGGCCGCCATGGCGGACCCGTTTGTCTACGACGCCTCGAACATCGATCAGTTCAAGTCGATCTTCTAAGCGACCAATCTCCTGCGCGGCGATCTGCGCTGCGCAGGAGTCCCTTGCCCAATCCCGAGAGATCCGATGCTAGAACAAACGGACAATACGATCGTGCGCGATGCCGCATCCGATGATGTCGCTGTCTTGGCGCTTGATCGGATCACCAAGACTTTTCCTGGCGTCAAAGCACTTTCAGAGGTTTCGCTGCAGCTCTATCCCGGCAAGGTGACGGCTCTTATCGGGGAAAACGGTGCGGGCAAATCTACGGTCGTGAAAACCCTGACCGGCATCTACCAGCCGGACGGCGGCGCGATCCTAGTCGACGGGAAAGTCACCAAGTTCCCGGTTCCACAAGCTGCATCGGACCATGGCGTCACGGCGATCCATCAGGAAACCGTCCTGTTTGACGAATTGTCCGTGGCCGAAAATATCTTCCTTGGGCATGCGCCTCGCGGCGCCTTCGGCTTGATCGATTTGAAGAAAATGGCCGAACGGGCGCGCGGAATACTGAACGGCATTGGCGCAAACATCGATCCCGAACACAAACTGAAAGACCTTGGCATCGCCAACAAGCACCTTGTGGCTGTCGCCCGCGCGCTGTCGATAGATGCCCGCGTGGTAATCATGGACGAGCCGACGGCCGCACTTTCACACAAGGAAATCGAAGAGCTTTATGAGTTGGTCGAGACCTTGAAGGCGCAGGGCAAGGCGATCCTGTTCATCAGCCACAAGTTCGATGAGATCTTCCGCATTGCCGACAACTACACCGTTTTTCGCGATGGTCAGCTGATCGGGGACGGTGCTATCGCAGATGTCAGCGAACCTGATCTGGTCAAGATGATGGTCGGCCGGGATGTCAGCCAGATTTTCCCCAAGCGGGACTCCAGCCCCGGCGACACCGTTCTGAGAGTCGAGGGATATTCCCATCCGACCGAGTTTGAAGACATCGTATTCACCCTGCGCAAGGGCGAGATTCTTGGGTTTTATGGCCTCGTGGGCGCCGGCCGCTCCGAATTCATGCAAGCTCTTTTTGGAATCACGCGCCCTTCGGGCGGCAGGGTCGAGATTGACGGCGCAGCGGTGCACATCAAGTCTCCGGCCGACGCGGTCGACAGTGGTATTGTTTATGTGCCCGAAGATCGCGGCAAGCAGGGTGCCATCCTGGACCTGCCGATTTTTCAGAATGTCACACTACCTTCGCTTGGGCGCATTTCCAGCAGGGGTTTTCTGAAGCTCGCTGAAGAATTCAAGCTGGCCCGCGAATACACCGAACGACTGGACCTGCGGGCAGCCTCGCTCGACACCCACGTGGGCAACCTTTCGGGCGGCAACCAGCAAAAGGTCGTGATCGCCAAATGGCTGGCTACAAAGCCTAAGGTCATCATCCTCGATGAGCCTACCAAAGGCGTAGACATCGGGTCAAAGGCCGCCGTGCACGAATTCATGGCGGAGCTGGCGGCGCAGGGCCTTGCAGTGATCATGGTGAGCTCGGAAATCCCAGAAGTTCTTGGCATGTCCGACCGCGTCATCGTCATGCGCGAAGGCCGCATGGTCGCCGAGCTGGCCAATGGCGACCTGCAACCCGAAACACTTGTCCGTCATGCCGCCGGAATCTGAAGGGAAACGCCCATGCTGAAACGCATTCTGACATCACGAGAAACCCTGCTGGTTGGCGCGATCCTCCTTCTGCTGGCACTGATCTCATCGCGCTTTCCGGGCTTCGTCGCGCCCTCCAACCTTGCCAATGTGTTCAACGACACCTCGCCCCTGATCCTGCTGGCGATCGGGCAGATGATCGTCATCCTGACCAAGTGCATCGACCTCAGCGTTGCCGCAAATCTGGCGCTGACAGGCATGGTCGTGTCGATGGTGAACGTCGCTGCCCCCGGCTTGCCGATTGTCGTGATCCTGATGATCGCGATCGGGCTCGGCACGATCCTGGGCATGATCAATGGTATTCTTGTCTGGAAACTGGCCATCCCGCCCATCGTTGTGACGCTTGGCACAATGACGATCTTCCGCGGGATCATATTCGTGATCTCGGACGGGAAATGGGTCAACAGCCATGAAATGAGCCCAGCGTTCAAGGCATTCCCACGTGCAGAATTCCTGGGTCTACCTGTTCTGGGATGGATCGCGATTGTCGCGGTGATTATCTTCACAATCGTCATGACGCGTACAACTCTGGGGCGCGCATTCTATGCAGCGGGCGGTAATCCTCATGCTGCGACCTACGCGGGCATCAACGTCGGCAAGACACAGTTCTGGGCGTTCACGATCTCCGGCGCATTGGCAGGGCTGACAGGGTACCTCTGGGTTTCGCGGTTTGCCGTGTCCTATGTCGATATCGCTGGGGGTTTCGAGTTGGACGTTGTCGCCGCCTGCGTGATCGGCGGTGTGTCGATCATGGGCGGTATTGGGACGGTCACGGGCGCGCTGCTCGGGGCCTTGTTCCTCGGCATCATCAAGAACGCGCTTCCGGTCGTCGACATCTCTCCATTCTGGCAGCTGGCCATCTCAGGCGGCGCGATCATCATCGCCGTGGCCCTTAACGCCCAGGCCAATCGCGAGAAGGGCCGCATCATTCTCAAACGCGCGGAGCATGCAACATGAGCACCACAGACCGTTTCGTCCCGGACCGCCTGCAGTCGCCGCTCGAGCAAAGGCTGAAAAGCTGGGAAACGCTGCTGCTTCTGGTCGCCATCGGCATCTTCGTCGCCAACAGCTTTGCGTCGCCTTACTTCCTGAACGCCTGGAACCTGAGCGACGCGACCTTCAACTTCACAGAAAAGGCGATGATTGCCTTTGCGATGGCCCTTCTGATTATCTCAGGCGAGATCGATTTGTCAGTCGCGTCGATCATCGCACTGGCCTCAACCGCCATGGGGGCTGCCGTCCAGATGGGTGTCGGCACTCCTGGTCTTGTGCTGATCGGACTCGGTGTCGGTCTTCTTTGCGGTGCATTCAACGGTCTCCTGGTGACCCGCATGGGTCTGCCATCCATCGTTGTCACCATTGGCACGATGAGCCTGTTTCGCGGCATCAGCTTTATCGTACTCGGAGATCAGGCCTTTCGCGGATATCCCCAGAGCTTCTCTTGGTTCGGCCAAGGTTACGTCTGGTGGGTGATCTCGTTCGAGTTCGTGCTCTTCGCGATCATCGCACTGATCTATGCAATCCTCCTTCACAAGACGAACTTCGGCCGGGCGGTCTATGCGATTGGGAACAATGCAACCGGTGCGATGTTCTCGGGCATTCGTGTGCAGCGCGTGAAGTTCATCCTGTTCCTTCTAACAGGGCTGATGTCAGGTGTTGCCGCGATCTGCCTGACCGCGCGGCTCGGTTCCACGCGCCCGTCCATTGCGACAGGCTGGGAGCTTGAGATCGTCACGATGGTTGTGCTGGGAGGCGTCAGCATTCTGGGCGGCTCGGGAACGATCATCGGCGTTGTCATCGCGGCCTTCGTGATGGGGCTGGTGACCTTTGGTCTGGGCCTTTTGAATGTGCCGGGCATTGTGATGTCGATCGTCATCGGCGCGCTTTTGATTGGGGTTATCGCCCTGCCGCGTCTCTGGTCCATGTGGCGGGCGCGTTGATGGAGAAATTCGCCTTTAAGATGATGCTGAACCCCGGCTGCCGCGCGGAATACATCAAGCGCCACGACGCGATATGGCCAGAGCTATCCGAACTGCTGAAAAACGCCGGCGTCAGCGATTACTCGATCCATCTGGATGGCGAAACGAATATGCTGTTCGGAGTGCTTTGGCGCGAAGACGGGCACGGCATGGATGATCTGCCGAGCCATCCCGTGATGAAGAAGTGGTGGGCGCATATGGCGGACATCATGCAGACTCATCCGACCAACGAACCCGTGGCAACGCCGCTTGAAATCGTTTTCCACCTGCCATGACATCCCATGTCGCGGTCATAGATATCGGGAAAACCAACGCGAAACTGGTATTGGTTGATCGTGACACTCTGACCGAGGTCGCGGTGATCACGCGCCCGAACACCGTTCTGCCCGGCCCACCCTGGCCGCATTTCGATGTTGAAGGACACTGGGCTTTCCTGCTGGACGGATTGCGCGAATTTCACGAAACGCATGGCGTCGATGCCATATCGATTACGACCCACGGGGCCTGCGCGGCCTTGCTGGACCGCGACGGAAACCTTGCCGCCCCGATCCTGGACTACGAATTTGCCGGGCCGGATGATCTGGCGGACGACTACGACGCAATCCGCCCGCCATTCTCGGTGACGGGATCCCCGAAGCTGGCCGGCGGTTTGAACATTGGCGCTCAACTCCATTGGCAATTCCACGTCGACCCAGATTTGAAACGCCGGACACAACAGATCGTCACATACCCGCAGTTTTGGGGCGCTCGGCTGACGGGCGCAACGGCTACGGATGTGACCTCGCTCGGCTGCCACACCGATCTTTGGAGCCCGGGCGCCGGTTCATTCTCGTCGCTGGTCGAGGCGCTTGGTATCACTGAAAAGATGGCCCCTGTGCGGAGACCTTCGGATCGCCTTGGGACCATCTTGTCGCAAATTGCCGAAGAAACGGGTCTGCCGCCCGAGACCCCCGTATATTGCGGTATCCACGATTCCAACGCGTCGCTTTTGCCCTATGTTCTGGCCGAAACTCCCCCGTTCAGTGTCGTGTCGACCGGAACCTGGGTGATTGCGATGTCCATAGGTGGAACAAAGGCCACGCTCAATCCCGATCTCGACACGCTCATCAATGTGACGGCCCGTGGACATCCAGCGCCGTCTGCGCGGTTCATGGGAGGACGGGAGCATGATGTTGCGACCGGAGGAGCCTATCCCAACCCATCTCCACAAGACCTGGCGCATGTCCTCTCAAATGAGATCATGCTTCTGCCCGCCGTCGTGCCCGACACCGGTCCTTTCAAGGGGCAGACCTCGCGGTGGAGCGGCGATGAGCCAAAGATCGGAACCGGTGAGCGCGGCGCGGTTGTGGCGCTTTATCTCGCGCTTGTGACGGCAGAGTGCCTGTCCAACATCGGGCACACCGGAAGCATCATTGTCGAAGGCCCCTTCGCGGCAAACCAGATTTATCTCGATATGCTGAGCATCGCGACAGACGCCGACGTCCATCGTTCGCTTGGGTCCACAGGAACCAGCGCAGGGGCGGCCTTGCTTGTCGGGGGCCACGCTGCGCCGCCACCAGTTGATAAACGCACTATGCAGATCAACGATTCGACTGCCGCAGCACTCAAGACCTATGCGGGACATTGGCGACGGAATGTGGGTGTGCAGAGAGCCTGAACCGCTGACATCCAATCCAGCGAGGCCTCCGTCGCTCCCAAGAGCTTATATGTTGCACCCAATGGCGTGACCGCCCCGAAAGTACATCGTTTTGAAGAGAAAGTCCGGTATCGAGATATCTGCGGAGCGCCCACAGTAGCCTTTCCGCACTCGCAAAACAATGCTGCGTTAGCACTAGCTGCAAAGGCAAAAGGCAGCAAAGTCCCACAGAGCCGACATCAGGCGCTCCTTATTGTGAACTCTCGAATGTCCGCTGAGAGCCCAAAGCAGAAAAGCCATGCGATTAAGCAGAAGAACCTGCTAGCACCAAAAATCAGTGGTCAACAATCTTACTCAATTTCCGAGGATCGCGCCCAGAGATTGATTTCCTCTTCCGAGCTTACCTCGTCAATCTTAGCGAGTTCCGCTTCGGTAAATTCCAAATTCTGGACCGCACCTACGCAATCCACGATCTGCTCAGGTCGCGAAGCGCCAATAAGGGCTGTCGTAATCCGGTCACCTCTCAGCACCCAAGCAAGCGCCATCTGAGCTAATGATTGACCGCGTGACGCCGCTATGTCGTTTAGAGCCCTGACACTCGTCAATGAACGTTCGTTGATCATTCCGTCCAATAGAGACTTGCCTTGGGTCGCACGACTGTCTTCGGGAATGCCGTTCAGATACTTCGATGTCAAAATACCCTGGGCAAGTGGCGTGAACGCAATCGATCCCACGTTCAATTCGTCAAGCGTATCCAACAGCCCGTCCCGTTCAACCCAACGGTTGAGTAGGTTATACGACGGCTGATGAATCAGGCACGGCGTGCCAAGGTCTTTCAAGATGGCCAGCGCTTCGCGCGTTCGTTGCGAGTTGTAGCTTGAAACTCCGACGTAAAGTGCGCGCCCAGAGCGCACTATATAGTCTAAGGCCCCCATAGTTTCTTCCAGAGGGGTATCTGGATCGTAACGGTGGGAATAAAAGATATCTGCGTATTCTAACCCCATCCGCTTGAGCGACTGATCACAAGAGGCCACAAGATACTTTCGTGATCCCCACTCCCCATAGGGGCCCGGCCACATATCATACCCTGCCTTGGTAGATATGATGAGTTCGTCCCGATAGCCTGCGAAATCAGTTTTTAAAATTTCACCGAATGCTTCTTCCGCCGATCCCGGTGGTGGGCCATAGTTATTTGCTAAATCAAAGTGCGTTACACCCAAGTCAAAAGCAGTGCGGCAGAGATCGCGCTTTGTCTGGTGCGGGGTATCCCCACCAAAGTTGTGCCATAGCCCAAGGCTTATCGCGGGTAGCTTTATGCCAGACCGCCCACAACGGCGATAGACCATTTGCTCGTAGCGGTCCGGATTAGGAAGAAATGGGCGTGGCCGAGGCTTCGGGGGGCGTTGTAATTTGCTCATCTGTCCATAATCCGAGATCATCACCCCGTGTCAATTCAACGAGATAGTAATCGGCTATCAGCGAAGCCTGACGTATAGACGGAACATGCCTAAGGCATTGCCAGCGCAGATTGTCAAACTGCAAACTAGTCCTCGAATAACGCGCGAACCTTCGACATGTCATAGGCATGTTCCGTCAGGTTTTCAGGATCCCATTCGCTTCGCTCAGCTTCAAAAAAATCCCCGCCGTATACGTGGATTGCTCCGGTCAACTTGGGGATAGGGTTTGTAACCGAGTGAATGAGGTCCTTACCAAGCGGAGCATATTCACCCGTCGACAATGCTCGAGCCCCCGCCGCTTCAATGCGTCCGTTAGGGTCATCTGCTACGCGCCGCCAAAAAATGTTATCTTCTCGGCCACCATAAATACCGATCACGGCCCACATTTCGTGATTGTGGGGCATTATGGTCATTCCTGGCTTCCATACGACGTTGACGATTGTCAGATCACCTGACTTGTAAATGGGAAAGATACCGCTTTCGGTCGGCTCTCCCAAGGCTTGCGTCACGCCCGCGGGATCGCGCATCGCCCGGTCCACCACCTCAGCCACCGATTTGTGAGACGCGTCCTGATCTACTGCGGTCCGGCAGTCCGCTACAAACTGTTCCATGTTCCACATATCTTCAGCCCTCAATTGCATACGATAAATGCAACAGGGTAGCACATGCTGTAAAATAGACGAAATTGGGACCCAGATTGCAGCTGCATGTATCGGGCATCTAAGACTTCCAATGACTGCTTGGCTTGCTTAGCGTTCTTTCGCCAGATCGGGGCGGATGTCTAATTTGCGGAACCATCCGTCGATTGCATCGCATAAATTAGGCTGTCTGTTTGCTTAATCGAAAATGCGGTTGCCCTGCTCGTCGATCACCTGTTTCGCCTTTGCGATGCTGAAGCTTTCGCCCTGATCCCGGGTCTCAAAAACATCCGCCCGGATCACTGTATGGGTCTTGCGATTTCCGCCGATGGTCTTTTCGATACGGGCTAGAAGGCGGTACTTGCCACCTTCGGGCATCAGGTCCGGAAAGATTTCGAACCCTCTGTAAGAGACTGGCTCCGGCTCCGACTTTTCACCACCACCGAAGAGTTTAGAGAAGAGGGACATTGGGCGGCTCCTTTCAGCGTTGCTATGACGGGAGACTAGCGCCGCTTAGGACAGGCGCGAAGCATGTCGTGCTATCACAACATTTGCCTTCGATCCGTTGGCACGCTCCTTGCGTTGCCTAGTACGTCCAGATCCGCGGTAGAAGTCCATTCCCCACACCACGCTCCCTTGTAAGACTGTCCAGACCGCCATTCTGACACGCCGCCGCCGACGACCGCTTTGAGCCCCGAGCAGTTGTTACAAAGCTGGCTTTGAGCAAAGGACTTCATCTGGAACTCAGTCCAGCGTGTTCTTGTAGACTTTGCCGTCTTTCATGATCAGATCGAAATTCTCATGCGGGTCTGCGATCAGGTCGATATCTTGCAGCGGATTGCCATCCACAAGGATTAAGTCGGCATAAGCGCCCTTTGCGATTACACCCAAATCGCCTTGTTGATAGGGGTGGCGCGGGCCTGAGAGTTTGAGCAGTTCAGCATTGGTTGAAGTCGCCATTTTCAGCACCTCGTATGGCGTGTACCAGCGCTGCAACTTGGCAAGGAACGCGCCTTGACGTTCGGCCAGTTTGGGATCGAACAGGATGTCGGTGCCGAAAGCGACTTTCACGCCAACTTCTTTCGCCGTTTTGTAGGTGAAATCTGTACCGTTGGTGACGTCGATCCATTTCTGCTGGCTAACAGGGTCGTCGAAAGAAAAGCCATCCTCGTCATCCAGAAGAGGCTGCACTGACAACCACACGTCGTTGTCGCGCATCAGTTCCATCGTTTCGCGGCTCATCAAGAAGCCATGCTCGATGGACTTAACGCCAGCGGCAACGGCTATCTCCACTGCCTCGTCCGTGAAGACATGAGATGCAACATAGGTGTTGTAGGTGTCAGCTACCTCTACGAATGCCTCGATTTCGGCCTTGGTGTATTGGCGTACATCCAGAGGGTCATAGGTAGATGACACCCCGCCGCCGGTGGAAATCTTAAGCTGGGTCGCGCCCATGCGCATGATCTCACGCGCGCGTTTGACCACTTCCGGAACACCATCAGCCTGCGCCATCAAACCAACGCTGTACCAGTACCATTGCGAATCCGCGCCGTTCGTCGGAACCGCTTGGTAGGGGCGATAGTCAAAGTGGCCGCCGGTTTGTGTCACGGGCGGGCCGGACGGCAGGATACGAGGGCCTTCGATCTCGCCTGCGTCAATCATCCGTTTTATGGCAAATGAATTGCCGCCAACGTCGCGCACCGTAGTGAAGCCGCGCATTAATGTGCCTTCGGACCCGATGGCACCCCGCACCGCGACCTCAAGAATATCGCCGGTCACAACCACGCTCTGCGGATTGCAGCAGTAAAGCGTGTGCCAGTGTACGTCGATCAGGCCAGGCATCAACGTGCGTCCACCGCCGTCGATGACGATACCATTAGCGACTGAAAGGGGTTCTAAGGAAACTTCTGTGATCAGATTGTCGGTTACAACGACATTGGCATTTGCAATCATTTCCTCATTCACACCATCAAACACGTTGACGTTTGTGAACAGTATCGGTCCCCCATCCTGGGAGAGCGCTTGCGAACTGGTTATTGCAAGAGCAATCGACGAAACTGCGGCAAGTTTGGGAAAATGCATTCGAAATTCCTCAGAAAATTCTGTCGGATAAACCATCCCAGCGGAAGCAAGATTTTTCAAGCATTACCTCGCTTTTCTCCAATGGCAGTTTTGTCCGCATAGCAGACCTTGAAGCCCTCAGAACCGGCTCAATGTCCTACTGAAAATGTCGGATGACCGGTCTGAGCCCAACCTGTAAATTCGAATTTCTCGCTGCGTGCGCACGCAGCACCAGAAATGCAGCATGCACGTGAATTTCGGTGCCACCGCGTAGCGGAAGGACCGGTCATTCATGTTGACCGCAGCGAGGATCAGACGCCGAATTCACCAGGAGCGGACAATTCTGCCATTCGGCCTCGCGGTCCGAACGGCAGGTTTGTATTCCAAGCAAGTTTTCTTAGCTCATAGCGTTATACGTAATCAGGCGCATCCAACGTTTCGCCGTTCATATTGCCTTCGATGGCAGCAACGTAGGCCTTTGCAGTGTCTGCCGCCGATAAGCCCGTGCTTGAATCCATACCCATCATCTCCATCGTTTCTTTGACGAAGACGGGGCTGACGGTGTTTACGGGACCCATTCGCTGCGCCGCACCAAGGCAGCCGAGATTTATCGAAAGACCGGCAACCTCCGCGCCGTGCAGCTTTTGCTCGGACACACGAAAGTCGATAGCACAGTGCGATACCTTGGGGTTGAACTGGAAGATGCGCTGAGTATTGCAGAGCGGATCGACATCTGAACTATGTCGGCGGGCGGCACCTGCCGTTCGCTGATTCAGAACGGACCTATGACCTCCCGGCGACGAAAGAGGAATGAGAGCCCATTTTGACGGATACTGCACATCGAACGAATGACGGCTTACACAAGCTCAAGAAACAGTTGCATAATAGGTTTCAGGCAACCGCAATAATGTTCGGATAATTGTCGACTACTTGAGAAGCTCAAATAGACTTGTGAAAGGGTCAACACTATACACCAAATAGCCCGACATAGTTCAGCTTGGAGCCGATTTCTGCGGCACCGCTCTCGGTGCCGCAGTGCTCTTTAGATCTAGAACGACCAGCGAAGTCCGGCGCGCAGGAATGGCCCCTGAGCGTCGCTGCCGATTTCCTGTTCCGCCGTCAGTTCAAGCCGCATGTCCTGAATGAGATCTTGCTCGTATCCGACCACGACACTGGCGCCGGTAAAGTCGGTTGACGCAAAGGCCAGAGACTCGGTCTGAGAGAAGACGGTTACGTCGCCCTCGGAACTGCCTAGGTCGCGCCGCAACACGCCGCCAAGCTGACCGCTGAGAACACCGCCGTTTTCAAGGTCCTTTGATGCCTCAACCCCCAAACGGGCCTCGACAACTTCGGTGGTGATATCGCCGACGGTGGCATTCGCAGATGACCCCGTCTCGGTATAGCCGTCATCCTTTTGGTTGGTGTAACGGGCGCTGGCAAAACCAAGCAAACCGAAATCGTCACTGAGGTCGAATGCACGCTCGACCCCGATGTTCGCGGTCAACAGCCTGCTGTTATAATCGGCCTTAGCGTCAGAGCTGCCCGAGATCGACCGGCTACGATCAGTCGTGAGCCAACCAATGCCAAATCCGGCATCCAGCGTGTAGGCACCAAACTGGCGACCCACTGCGGCATCAAGATAGAAGCCATTTGTGTCAAAGTCGGTGGTGCTGTTGTCACCATCCGACGCGAACACACCCATGGCAACAGCCAGAGACACTCCGTTATCCATCTGCCCCGTATACCCGGCGCTTCCGCTGAACATCGTCACGTCCGTGTCATCGTTCGAGCCGGACTCGAACTCTCGATACTGGGCGTCGATCATTGCGAAGGGCCGGAAACCAGCGAAGGTTGCGCCCTGCGCGACCTGCGGTCCCTGACCATAGCTAAGCGCATTGCCACTGCCGCCGACAATGCTGCCGAAGAAGGCCGCGACATCGCCCGATGGTGCAATGTCATTGCCGTCGACCACAGAATAGATCGGGGCAGCGCCGCCCTTGTCCTGCACGAACCAAGCGGATTGCCCGTCAGACACGGTGGTCTTGAAGGTACCCGTACCCGGCGCGGCATCTTCGAACGCAAACACGCCACTGCCGCCTTTGGCTTCTAGGTTCACGTCATGGTCCTGAACGCGGATCAGACCCTCAACGTCGTCCATTGTATCGACATTCAGCGTCCCCGTGCCGGTTCCAAGGTAGACGGCGTAGACCTCATCATTCCCCGAAACCCTGATGGTCCCGAGATCATGAATCGTTCCGTCGAAATTGTCGAACTGAATACCGGCTGCACGGGTGCCGGAACTGCCGGTCGCGTGCACGGTAATCGGGCCCGTGTTCGAGAACGTTCCCTGCATGTCGCCGGCGTACACGCCGAATGCCTCAGATGCGTTTGGCGGTGGCCCACCATTCTGTTGCGCGCCATTGGCGGTGACGGTGATGCTTCCGGTGTTCTTGATGTCACCGGTTACGATTTCATCAACATAAATCCCATAGGCCTCGGCAGAGGTGTCATGCGAAATCGCAGTCGCTGTAATCTCGCCCGTGTTTGCCAGAGAGCCGCTTAGGTTATCGGTCAGGTAAATCCCCGAGGCTTCTGCAGAATCTTCGGCAGCTTCTGCGAAAAGCGTCATAGTGCCCGAGTTGCGAATTGTACCGGAAACGTCATCCCCGGCATAAATGCCCGTCGCGGTCGCCTCGTCCGCGGTGTTGAGAGACAAAGCCGTGGCCGTAATCGTGCCCGAGTTTACCACGATCCCGTCAACAAGGTCCTCAAGGTAAAGCCCGCCCGCATATGCAACGTCATCGGTATCCGCGCTGGCAAAGGCCTCAATTGTACCGCTGTTATGTACGGACGCGCCGGACAATACGTCATCATCGACGTAAATGCCGAAAGCAGAAGCGTCGGATTCAACACCGATTGCGGTTACCTCGATAGAACCGCTGTTATCGATCTGACCGGACAGGTCACGATCGACCAAAATTCCATAGGCAATCGCCTCATAGGTCGAAGGGGCAGAGGCCAATACTTCCAATGTGCCGGTATTGCGGATCACACCGTGCGCATTGCCATTGACTTCGATCCCATAGGCAGACGCGGTACTGTCACTGGTCGATATGGCAACCGATTTGATTGTTCCCGAGTTCACGATCTGACCGGTTTCTTCCAGGTCACTTTGCACGTAAATGCCCCAGGCATAGGCATAATCATCGGCGAATGATCTGGCGCGGACATCAATCGTGCCGCTGTTTCTGATCACACCCGCGACGTCGCGGTCGACCGCAATACCGTAGATTGATGCGGTGCTTCCGTCGGTGATCAGCCCATCAACCTTGATCGTCCCGGTGTTGACGATCTTACCTGTTTCAGAAACGTCACCGTCAACGTAGATACCCCAGGCCTCGATATCGCCATCCGTGGACAACACGTCGACATCAATCGTTCCGGTGTTTTGGATTACCCCGTCGGCGTCACCGTTCACCAGCAAGCCATAGATATCCTGAGGATCAGACCCGGTGACATCTACAGAAATGGTGCCATTGTTCATCAAAGCACCGGATTGCTGCAAATTTCCGTCCAGCAAAAGTGCCGTCGCAGTATCGGTATCCGTTGCCGTGACCGAAATCGAGCCGTTATTCGTAAATGTGCTCGAATAATCTGTCGTGATCGTCAAAGCTGCAGCGGTGGAAGAAGTTATCTCGATCGCGCCGCTTGCCGTTACTTTGTGATCCGCATCGGTCGAGAAAACCTGAGGTGTCGTCACCACATTCGAGATCGTATCCGCATGTACGTCCCCGGCCATCAGGGCAACCATTGATACTTGCGCCAGCAACGCAGCTGGAGCCGCGCTGACAATTTGGCCTTTCCACTTGAAAATACGCCCCCCACGGAGCTTGGGGGCGTTCGCCCTCGACCCATTATTAGACATTTACTATCCCGTTAGATTATCTTGTTTTTTTCTCGAAACTCGTCGCGTTTTTGCAATCGGCTCCGCTTACGAACCGTTAATAAATCGTTAACATGTATGCAATCTACCAATTTTCCATTGCACAGGATGACCTATTGCTGTTGGAAATTCGTAGGAAAACTGCAACACAATGTGGCGACTTGAAGGCGCTTGAGATCAGGCTGTCGTCATGCGCCAGCCCGGAGCTACTTGAATGCCTAAAAACCAGACATTATCCATCGGTGAGGCCTACAACCAAGGAGTTCAGGCCTACGATACAGGGCATTTGAATAAAGCTGTCAATGTTCTGAACCAAGTGCTCAAGGCTGCGCCCGAATACGCGCCAGCGCATCAACTGCTTGGCGTAATTGCGTTTCAAACCGGTCAAAGCGGGCCAGCTGAAAATGCTATGCGCGAAGCGATCCGATTACAGCCGGACAATGCTGGGTTCCTGTCGAACTTCACCGAGGTGTTACGCACGAACGGAAAACCTGAAGAAGCGATCAGGGTTGGCAAACGTGCAGTCCAGCTTGCTCCGGGGGTTGCAAATGGGCATTCAAACCTTGGGCTTGCCTATTACGATATAGGTGATTTATCCGAAGCCGAGGCATCTCAGAAGAGAGCGCTGGCCCTTAATCCAGATCTGATTGCTGCGCTGAATAATCTTGGATCAATCGCGCGCGACAACGAGGACAGGGAAGGGGCAATCTCGTTCTATCGTAGGGTGCTAGATTTGCGCCCGGACTATCTCGAGAGTGTCAACAATCTCATTTCTGTAATGATAGAAGCTGAGGAGCTAGAAGAAGCCAGAGATTTTGCAGATGACTGTCTTGGCAAGGGGCATATTTCCGCAGAGTTGCACCGCAATCGGGGACGGTTACACGTTTTGCAGAGCGAATGGGACGAAGCCGAACGCTGTTTTCGAAATGCGATTTCGCTAGATGAAAAAAAGCCCGAAGCTTATGTCGGGCTTGCGCAGGTCCTGATCGAGAAAAACCTGCATGAACTTGCCCTTGTCGAGGCAGAAAAAGCGCAGCACATAGACCCCGGCCACGCGCCTGCATACCACTATATAGCCGTTTGCAAATCGCACCTTGGCGACCTCGAGGCCGGTTTTGCCAACTACGAGAAGACCCTTGAGCTAAAACCGGAATTCTCGGCCACAATGATCGCATTGGGCCATCTGGAGATGGAGCAGGGCAATTTTGACGCTGCCCGCAGCTGGTTCAACAAGGCCGCAGAAAGGGACAAGGCGCGTTTGAATGCGCAGATCGCGTTGGTTAAGTTGGATAAAGTTACCGAAGACAACCTTGATTTTCAGGGTCTTGTGGCTGCGTTGCCTGAAGCCGACAAGATGCTTCCTGAACAATCGGTATCGTATCACTACGCATTGGGAAAATGTTATGAGGACCTCAAGCGCTACGACAGCGCTTTTGAGCATTTTGCAAAAGGGGCTGCAATAAAGCGCAGCATTATCGATTTTGATGCCGACCAAATCGAGGAAACGGCAGACGACCTGATCACGGCCTTTACACCGGAACTGCTCGAAAAACTTCACCAGAGCTCGGTGGACAGCAGCCAGCCAATTTTTGTTGTTGGCATGCCGCGGTCTGGAACGACGTTGACGGAGTCGATCCTCGCCAGCCATCCAGACGTATTCGGAGCCGGAGAGCTTAACTATTTGCACAAACTTTTCACCGATCAACTGCGCGGTGGAAACAAGAAAACTGGAAGTCTGATTGCGGCTCTCTCGGATCAGGAGCTTTCAAAACGCGCCCAACGATATGTCCAGCGGCTCGATGCGCACGCTCCTGGTAAACCTTATATCGTTGATAAGATGCCTGCGAACTTTCTGATGGTTGGCCTAATTCATGCGATCATGCCCAATGCGCGGATCGTGCATGTCGCGCGCAATCCGCTAGATACGTGTCTGTCCTGCTTCACCCGAGTGTTTCAGCGCAGTCAGCTCCACAGCTACGACCAGATCGAATTGGGTCGATACTTTAATGCCTATGTGCGCGTTATGCAGCATTGGCAGGAAGTTCTCCCCGCCGGCAGCTTTCACACCATTCACTATGAGAGCCTTATCGATGATATCGAGTTCGAAGCGCGACGCTTGATAGCATATTGTGGCCTCGAGTGGGATAATCGTTGTCTCGAGTTTTACAAAGGGGCACGACGTGTCCGCACTGCAAGTGTTCATCAAGTGCGCCAGCCATTATACAGCTCGTCAAAGGAGAAATGGCGAAACTACGAATCTCACTTAGCACCGCTTATCGAGACAATCGGAGAAGCAAAGATTCCGTTTTGATGATCTTTGGATGGATATTGGTTCTAAAAGGTGTCGGATCTACTAAGGCGTGCTGTTATTGAGGCAAATTCCTTTGAGCCGCACATGAAATTGAGTGCAAGCAATCGAACTTTGTTCATCCAGCCACAAGCGACGGAGAGCCAGCAAACCTAGCTTCTAACACCAAATTTTTGGCCGCATCTTTTCTCTTGGTTAGAAAAAGCATTCATTCGAGTCAAAATCATCAAGGTCAGCAAAGTCCCGCTCAATGGTTGTCTCTCAAAACTGCGGCGAAGGGACAATTTGGAAATCGCCGATTCTCGCACCATTGAATGGCGGGAAACGGGAACCCCGCTGCGGTGACTCGAAACTTATGCTGCGCTTGCGAATAGATGCTGCGCCAGCGTTCTTCGAAAATCCAAAGTCGGGAATGTCCGCATAGCAGTCATTTATGCCTTGTACAGCGATTGTCTACTTGAGCCCAAAGAGTCAAATGCTGCATCTTGCTTAGATGTCAGTTCCCAGGCGCAAAACCAAAGACGGGTTTGTCCTAGGTAGAAGCGACGCAAACAATCTGATCGAGGTTGATTTGACAGTAGAATTGCAGAACCTGATGCTAGGACAGCGAAATTAGGAGTGTTTGTATGTCCTTCAAACAACAGTGCCAGGAGGTATTCGACCACTATGTCGCCTGCTACCGACAAGGGGACGCCAATGGATGCGCTTCCGTGTTTGCAGCGCAAGCAGAGATGTACTCTCCCTTCGGCCCACCTTCCATTGGAAGGCAAGCTATTGAAGACACACATGCAGAGTGGGTCGCGGAAGGTGGAGAAGACAAAAAATCAATGTCTCTAGTGCAGGTCGAGACGGCGAACTCGGCTGGTGTCTTGCAGAATTTAGCGAAGGCACGACAGGTGAAGGCGTTTCGCTGAATGTGCTTGAGCGACAACCAGATGGTCGATGGCTAATCACCCTATGCAGTCTTAATGAGACGCATCCCTAGAATTTAAACAGCTTGCTGCCGTCTGTTCCCATGCGTCGAATTGCCGATGTTAAATAGTTTTTATCTAAACCAACCGAGCCGAGCTAAATTGAAAGGAATCTACCATAGCCTCGCAATTGAGTTGTTTGTTCGGTTTTGGGTTGAATTGTTCCAAGAATAACGCACTTTTGGCTGAGTTATGGTGCGTTCAAGTTGATCAAGCCACTGTACGACAATCGAAAATTGAGCGCGTATAGTGAACCGTGCAATCTTATGGGAAAATCGTGCAAACCTATGCGCAAATGCTGTGCAAAATTATGGGCGAAGACACCCAGATTTTCTGAATAAAATCAATGATAAGAATGCAGCGTTATGCGCGTCCCTACAATTTTTGTGTAGGATCGCCCAAATTCCTGTTTTGACCCAAAGCTCTGACTAAATTGCCCAAAGTTCTATTGGCGATGCAATCAAGAGTTGAAATTTTTAGTTTCTTGAGTGCGAACTCAACTTTTAGGCGATAGCGAATGCGTGGCGGCTGCGGCATCCTCTGATTTGAAATCTCCAATAGGCCCACTGATCGCGGCAACAAATCACCGCGGCCAGTTGGGCGCTGTACCTATCGAACCCTGAGGTGACCCTTTGGCAGTCAACGGTCGGCTTCGGATGACTGCACGACCTGGGTCTGATTTGGCAACTAGGTCCAATGCAATGGCTAAATTCTACCGTGCGCACCTGAAGCAGTTTGTGTCTGATCACAACGACGGATGGGCAGCACGCTTGGGCGTTGTACCCACGGAAACTAGGATTCTCAAAAGATGAAAACCCGGTGGGGGAGCTGTAAACCTGCCACAGGCCGCATCCTACTGAACCTCGAACTTGCCAAGAAGCTGTCTAGCCCCCATGTTGTGGGCCATTTCGGACTAGAGTTTCGGGGACTGGTGGGCTTTGTAAGGGTGGAGAGTTGCTTAAGTTTGACGCTGAAACAACGAAATTACTAGAAACCGCCTATCAGGGAGCCGAATTGACGCGGCGACGACAGGTGTCATTTGATGCGCTGTGCCCTTCTCCCGGTGAAACTATTTTGGACATCGGATGTGGCAACGGGCTGTTGACAGCAGAGTTGGCTCGCGCAGTTGGCTCGGATGGCTGTGTCATCGGGATCGACCCAAGCACTGACATGACAGCGGCCGCTAAAGAACGATGCAGCGACTACGCAAACGTGGAGTTTCGTGCTGGTGCTGCAAATAGCTTGCCCATTGAGAATGAGAGTGCTGACAAAGCGGTCTCGGTACAAGTCTTTGAGTACATCGAAGACGTAGACGGTGCGTTGGCTGACACGCTGCGGTGCGTCAAACCCGGCGGGCGGCTTGTCATCAGTGATCTGCACTTTGGTAGCTTGATTTGGTTCAGCGATGAGCCCGACAGAATGCAAAAGATGCTGACTTCCTGGAACCAGCACTTTGTGAGTGGTTCCCTCCCGGAAAGACTGCCCGCACTGATAAAGGCTCGCGGCGACCATGTGGAAGATGTCTTGTCGTTCACTATGACAGATCACCAGCTAAAGCCTGATGGCCTCGCAATCATGATGATGCACCTCATGAAGCAATACGCTGTCGCAAATGACTATGTTGATCCCGCAGTTGCGCAATCGTGGTTTGACGAACAGTTCAGCCTTGCAAAAGTTGGACGCTTCTTCTTTTCGATGACCCAATTTGTCGTCGTGGCGCGTAGAAAAGGGTGATCGAGCGAAGTAACTCGGCATAGGTTCTTCCGCAGGCTTCCTGAAAGTCGCGGTTGAAGAGACCCCCATTGGTGTCACAGTCGCCCCAATTGGTGCTGCAAATCTTTTGTCCATATTTAATTGTCGTCGGTGATGCCCCAAGGAAGTGCCAGACGTGCAGGCATTGATCAGACGTTCGAACGACCGCAGTGATAGGTGTGATGACAGAAGGTCTCGTGTTGCTACTTACTCTATGGCGACAACACAGGTGCGTGGCTGTCACTTCCAGCTTGCAGCTGCATTTTGGTGCGATCTAATCGCCTTATTCGGCCGATTGTCACCAAGTGTTGTCAGAACTTTCCTGGATACAGGTTCATCATGTTCTGCACGTCAAGCTCACTCGAAAACGCATCGGGATTACTCCAGATCACGTCATTAATATAGTCGCGTTCCGCGTGAAGATCGTTGGCTGTAGGCCGCAGCTTCCGGGTTTCGGGGAAGGCTCTTTTGGTCCAACCGAACAGTCCACCAAATACGGCCCAGAGGCTGGGTGACATTGTATGGGAAGCCATCTCATGGTCCTTTCCGAGTTAATTGCGCTGTCGCAACAACAGTAACTGTTCTCCCGTTTTTCTGGTATCCGGCACAAAATTGTGCTGTTCTACAAAAATGAAGAACGGGTTCCGAAATTGGTCGGATATTCGTGTGTTCCTCTCTGTCTTCAGAGAAGGGTCGACGCTTGCGGCCTCTAGAAAGCTAAAGGTCTCCCAACCAACGGTTGCCCGACGCATTGATGTTCTCGAAAGAGAAACAGGCTTGACGCTTTTTGAGCGCGGTACGCACGGGTTCAAACCGACCCCAGAAGCCCTTCGCCTCGTTCCCCTCGCCGAAGCAATCGAGACTTCAGTCCTTGAATTTGCCGATTGCGCGAAAGAATTGACGTCGACACAACCCATCCGTATCACCGCTTACTCAGCAAACTTCTCTGCACGCATGATTGAAATCGTAAACGAGTTTTCCGCCGACAATCAGGATGTCGCATTCGAGTTTTTGTCCAGCGTTCGGGCGCTGGACCTGATGGCGGGCGAGGCCGACATTGCTTTGCGCCTTGCAAGAACTGAACCTGATCCTGACCTGATCTGTCGTAAGATCAGCACGGCCCGCTGGTCTTTGTTCGGCAGCAGAAATTACGCGGACAAATTTGGCTTACCGGGGTCAACGAATGATCTGGCCGGGCATCAGTTTGTTACCTTTCAGCGGGACGATGTACCAAATGTATTCCACGAATGGTTGACCAATCACGTGGAGCCGGACCAGATCGTCATGTCTTTCACTGAACTGGAGCTAATGCATGCGGCGATCAGGTCAGGGCAAGGCCTTGGGATCAGCAATGTCAAGCTGGTGGAAACAGACATGTCTTTTATCCGATGTTTCGACGAAATCCCCGAACTTGCGGTGCCGCACCTAATGCTCATTTCGCCGGAAGCCTATCGTCGGCCAGAGGTTAGAGCCTTCGTTAAGTTCTTCGCACCTCGCTATGCGGCAATCTACAAGTAGTTATTTAGGCAAAAAAGGATTGAGAACACGCGAACAAGCTAGTTTGCATGTACGCCACGACCGCAATTGCGAATAGAAGCCTTATGTGGCGAGCCCAAGGATACTTTTGAAGATGACAAAGGGAGGTCGAATTGATCGCCGCGCCCAAGTCGCTGCAAACCGCCTTAACTCCGACATGCCATCACGTGGTGCATGACCAGGTTAAGAACTTCAACATCGTTCTGGTTAAATGTCTGGTATCGGAATTTGACCGTTCCCCGGTCTGGCTTCGAACGTGATGGTGTAATTGCCTCAACCGTGACTCGCACGCTGATCGTGTCACCGGAATACACCGGAGCCAGCCACCGCACCTCGTCCATACCATGTCCACCCAGATTGGTGCCGGTAAGTACACCAGTGTCGCGGAACAACCTGAAAGTAAGCGCAATTGTCTGAAATCCACTGGCGATGAGACCGCCGAAAATCGACTCTGCGGCAGCCACTTTGTTAACGTGGAAGGGCTGCGGGTCATGAACCAGTGCGAAGTCAATAATCGCTCCCTCGGTCAGCGTAACGCCACCGGTTTCGAAGGTTCTGCCAACCGACAAATCGTCGATGTATTTTCCGCTGGCCATGGCAAAAGTATAGTTTGATGCACACTCAACCGTCAACGCGGAGCCACGGTCGGCAGCCACTAATGCCGCATTGTCATTCGACCATGGTAAAGATCGTAATTGAGAACTGAGCCAGTGGTCGTTGACCTATGCCGTGGCGACAAAAAGGTGCGCTTCTTGCGGTACGTGCAATACGCCTTCTTTGTCATATCTAGACAAAGCGTCTGCAACCTCTTCCACGACCTTGTTGGTGACGTCGGCACCTGCATCCCTAAGATCAGTTTCGATTGGCAGCGCCAGGATCTGCGCACGAAGATCAATAAATCTTCGCTCTAGTACCAACGGCTCGTGACGAGCTATCTTGAAGCCTGCATCGACCAACAAGTTCGATATGAGGTCCCCATCTCGAAACGAAAAAGGCGCTCTGGCCTTGACTGCGGCATCTGTTCCAACATGCCGTTCGAGAGCTTTTGAAAGCGCTCCATTGAAGGGCGACACAGCGCGCCAACATGTCAAAAATAGCTGACCGTCATTGCGCAAGATCCTATGAACTTCTTGCAACGCGGCGGATTTGTCAGGGAAGAACTGAAGCCCCTGTTGTATGAAGGCATAGTCAAACGTAGCCTTTCCAAAAGGTAACTCGGTAACATCTGCTGCATACCACTCGAGCACATGACGACAATCCGGCTGATTGGACTGCGCGACCTCAATCATGGTTTCGTTCAGATCTACGCCAACAACCCGGCCTTCGCCGGTCAGTTTCCTTGCTATCTCTCGCGTCAAAGCCCCGGTGCCGCATGCAATGTCGATGACACAAGCGCCGCTTCGAAGCTGAACCTTCTGCATGGTTGCTTCAGCCAATGGGCCAAACATCGCAGGCACACTATGGTTGTTGTACTTCTGCGCAGCTTCTTTGGTCAGCCGGAAATTGTCCGTCATCAAAAATATCCTCCTAGCAACGCGTCAATAATTGGATCACCCAAAGTGACCCAAAATCGTAGTCTCACGAGGTTTCAACCGGAAGGCTCTCATCGGCGCTCCATTCAGCCCAGGAACCATCATAGAGGCGCGACTTGTCGAACCCCATGTGGCGAAGCGCAAGGAGACCGCAAGAGGCGGCAATACCGCGACCGCAATACGCGATAACCTCGTCGTCGGTTTGAATTCCCTTGTCCTGATAGTGCTGAAGGAGGCGGAGGCGATCCGCCAACCTGAATGAGCCTCGTTCCTTTAGTTTCGCTGCCCGCTCAGCAATGGGTGTGTGTGCCAAATCCGGATCGATGTTCGATATCGCCGGTATGTTAACTGCACCGGGGATATGTCCCGAGCGACCTCCCCATGTGTGAACACCGTCGCCTCGGAAGAGGTCGTTTGGCAGAAAGTCCACAACTCTGACCTCAGGCCTTCCTATCGCGTCCAGAACGTCAGTTTTGCTGGCAATCCAATTGCTCTGCACCTTGGGAGCGAAGTCGCCAGGCTCAACGGATGGATCGCCAGTTTCAGTGGGTCGACCTTCGAGTTTCCATTGCTGCAAGCCGCCGTCCAAGACCTGCGCGTTTTTATGGCCATAGTGCGAAAGTGCCCACCAAAGACGCGCTGAAGCCAACGGAAGCCCGGAATCATCGTAGACCAAGACATGACTGTCGTTGGAAACACCCAACTCGCGCATCTTTTTCCCAAAATCCTCTGGCCCGAGCATCATATCGGGAACGTTCTGATTGCTGTCTGCAAGCTCCGTCGACATGCCTACATACACGGCGCCGGGAATGTGCTCGGCTTGGAACTCGCTCCTATCGTCATAGGCCAAGCCTTTGCCGTTTTCCTCCCTAAACTTCCAGCGAACATCAATGATGCGTAGTTTCGGGTCAGTCAGGTTATCTGCCAACCAAGCCGTATCAATGAGCGGGCGAGTTTGGGTTGTCATACCTACGTTCTCCTCTAACCGGACGCGGGCCGGGCGGTATGGAATAATCCCCAAAATTGCTTTCGGAGTCCAATTTTAGGAAATTGGGATTTGATGAAGCAACTATGGTTTGATTGGCATTTCGATGATTTCATGAGACTTCTGAAAGAAACGGATGCTGAAATCAGGGCGCCTCGCAACGTCGATTTCCTTTGACTCGTTTATGGCTAGGCATGCTCATATAGCTCACTGACGGACAGGTTTGGTACAGATAGTGGAAGGTTTGGATGCTTGAAGATCGGTACGGAAGCCCGCTAACGACCACATCACAAGCTGCGCGAGACGCCTACGTTGAAGGCATCGATCGTTTTCTGGGTGCTTTTGATGATGTTGAAGAAGCTTACCGTTCTGCAATGCAGGCAGATGATAGTTTTGCCATGCCCCATGTTGGGCTTGCGCGATACCTTGTTACCGTCGGGCGTGGACAAGATGCAAAGCGTGAAATAGCCGTCGCAAAGGAACTGTCGCATGGCGTCAGCTCGCGCGAAGCCGCCCAGATCGACATTATCAGCGATCTCATCGAGGGGCGTGCACCGCAGGCTTACAGGCGCATCCGGGATCACGTCGCTGACCATCCACGAGATATTTTGCTTGCTCAGACCTGTACCAGCGTATTTGGCTTAATAGGGTTTTCAGGTCAGGCTGGACGCGAGGCGGAGCAGCTTGCGTACACGACCATGTTAAAGCCACACTATGGCGACGACTGGTGGTTTCTCTGTCAGCATGCATTTGCCCAGATGGAGGCCGGACAGATTGGCCCGGCCGCGGAAAACATCGAGTGCGCACTTGAGTTGAAGCCAGACAGCGCACACACTGCACATGTCAGGGCCCATCTCTACTATGAGAACGGTGAGACGGACGCTGGCTACGCTTATCTGCGCGAGTTTTGGCAAGACTATCCCTCCACAGCGTATCTGCACTGCCATCTCAGTTGGCACGTCGCTCTGTGGGCGCTTGAGAGCGGCGATGTGGCGGGTATGTGGAAGCTGTTCGATGATTATGTTTCCCCCGACCGACCTCCTGCGCCACCACTGAACGTTCTGACTGATAGTGTGGCAATTGTTCACCGCGCCTTTTTGGCTGGCGAGCAAATTCCCCAGGAGCGTTGGCAACAACTCAGCGACTATGCTGTTGAGTTCTTTCCTTCACCTGGCTTGGCTTTTGCGGATGTTCACGCTGCTCTTGCGCATGCGATGGCTGGAAACAGAGAGCGTCTGGAATCAACCATTGACGGCGCAAAGGGACCCGCAGGCCCCACCGTTGTTTCTGTCGCAGGCGCATTCCGTGCGTTGGCGGATGGAAATGCGGATGAAGCGATTGAGAAGTTCGTAAGTGTCATGTCTGAGCACGAACGCCTTGGTGGTAGCCGGGCGCAACGCGACATTATTGAGTTTTCATTGGCGCATGCGTTGGCAATTTCGGGACAATCGAATGAAGCTCAACGCATTCTCAACATGCATCGACCGCATACCTCTCACGACCATGCAGTTGCCACGCTCGAAGAATAGGGTCCCCCGTATTTTTGACGCCCGCAATGAGCGCAAATTACAGGTTTTCAACGCCACTTTGAACGGAAGCTGTCGCACGACGCTACTAGGTCCCAAAAGTGTTAGTTGGCGGAAAAGAACAATCTGACTGCTGACATCAGCTTTCTCAAATGCCCGTCTTAGGTGTGCAAGCGGTGATTGTGGTCTTGTCGGCGGGCTACTGTGGAGGGATTGGACCGTCCGTCACTCACGCGGCCGACAAGTTTATCAGTTGCCAAGAAGAGTGCTTCGATCAAATGGGGCTCATATAAGTCGGGTCTATGCCTTAGGTCGGCTTTGATGTCGCCAGTATCGAGAAACAGCCCATTGTGGTAAACTCCTCCCTTTAATTAGGGGGTTATTGTGATGGAATACTATGATCTCGGTCGCTACAGCCGAAAGATCACAACCTCGTCGGACGAAGCCCAGCTTTGGTTTGATCGTGGTTTGGCTTGGACTTACGCGTACAACCACGAAGAAGCGATTGTATGCTTTCAGAATGCCGTGGCTGCGGATCCAAATTGCGCAATGGCGCACTGGGGCATCGCGTATTGTATTGGGCCGAACTACAACAAGCCCTGGGAAACATTCGAAGAAGACGAGAAGCCTGACTGTATCGCCTTGGCGAAAGCGTCAATCGAGGCTGCTGCCTCGTTAAAGGACCGGCTGACGCCTGTTGAACGCGCGCTAATCGATGCCATTCCAGCGCGTTATCCATCCTCGTCGGATATTGAGGATTTCAGCCCGTGGAATGACGCCTTCGCTGATGCGATGCGAAAGGTTCACACCGAATTCGATCAGGACCTGGACGTGTCTGCGATTCTGGCCGAGTCGCTCATGAACCGGACACCCTGGCAGCTTTGGGATTTGCCGACCGGAAAGCCCGCCGAAGGGGCCGATACGCTCGAGGCAATATCCGTGCTCGAAAATGCGTTCGATACACTTTCCGGAGCATGGGAGCACGCAGGACTATTGCACATGTACATTCACCTTATGGAAATGTCGCCCCACCCCGAACGGGCACTGCGTCAGGGCGATGTGCTCAGCACGCTGGTGCCCGAGGCCGGGCATTTGTTGCACATGCCGACCCATATCGACGTGTTGTGCGGAGACTATATGAACGTAGTACTGCGCAATCACAAAGCCATATTGGCAGATCGCAAGTTTCTGAAGCGCGAAGGCCCTGACAATTTCTATTCCGTCTATCGGTGCCACAACTATCACTTTAAAATATACGGTGCGATGTTCTTGGGGCAACCATCGGCAGCAATCGAAGCTGCCGATGAGCTGATCGACACCTTGCCGTCAGACACTCTTCAGCCGATGGCGGACTGGTTTGAAGGCTTCATTCCAATGAAGCAACATGTGCTGATCAGGTTTGGTCGCTGGCAGGATATTCTCAATCAGGATCTGCCAGAGGATGAAGAGCTTTACAGCGTGACCATTGCCATGATGCGGTATGCAAGGACGGTTGCCTTGGCCAACCTACACAGGGTCGCCGAAGCCGAGAGTGAAAAAGCCAAGTTCTATGATGCTCTGGCCAGAGTTCCTGAGACCCGAATGCTGTTCAACAACACATGCCGGGACATTCTGAAGGTCGCTGAACAAATGATGCTGGGTGAGTTGGCCTATCACACAGGAGAGCACGAAACGGCCTTTGACCACCTGCGAAAGTCAGTCGAGATCGACGACAACTTACCATACGACGAGCCCTGGGGCTGGATGCAACCCACCCGTCATGCGCTGGGTGCTCTTCTTCTTGAACAAGGCCAGATGGAGGAAGCCGAATCTGTTTACCGTGCAGACCTTGGCCTGGATGCAACGCTTAGCCGGGCCTGTCAGCATCCGGGCAACGTCTGGAGCCTGCATGGTTTGCACGAATGTCTCACCCGGCGCGGTGAAACGGTCGAAGCCGCCCACATTAAGCCACAACTGGACAAGGCCACTGCTCGCGCCGAGGTGCCGATCAAGGCATCGTGTTATTGCAGGCAGAAGGCTTTGGCCGCCCAGTAATCACTGATCAACAGCAATGGCCGGGGTATTTGCGAGGCCCGCTTCTGCCGTTGACCGGGACTTATTTAACTTCGTTGATGGCAACAGTCTGGACGACGACAAGACTGCCAAGCATCGCTTCGGTGCCGATTTGCGGTAAATCAGCCGCATGGTAGCATAGCGCAGGATTTGCAGTCGGGGGGCAATATGGTCTTAACATTCGCACAAATGGAAGCTCAGGAAATATCCAAAGCAAATCCGATTTCAGCAACTGACGCGCTGGCAGTACTGATCGAAGACCCCAACGCACTTGTAGTGGACGTGAGGGATAGCGCTGAAATGGCGGCTACAGGTATCAGCCCTAGAGCAATTCCGGCTCCTGGTCGCGCCGTCGCTTGGATGGCAGACCTTGAAAGTGAATACAGATCTCAAGAGTTACAGGATCGTGGAAGGCGAATTTTCACCACTTGTGGCGGAGCTCCAAGCTACCGAGGCGCGGCAGCGGCAAATGTATTGACAGCGATGGGTTTTCAAAACGTGCAGTTCATCGATGGAGGGATGGCGGCTCTGATCGCTGCTGGCTCCTCCACAGAGCAGCCTTAAGAAACGGCGAAACCAACGGTCTTGAGCAAACAGAGCAGGGGGGGGGAATTAGATACGTCTCAGCTTCCAGAGTTGTGTCTCGATACGACTTGCGACTGAGATATAAGCCAGTTGACGAACACCTTAGCCTCGGGACGCTGAAATTCTGCTTGAGTCTGGATGTAATAGACGCCGAAGAGTGGCTCAGAGAACAACTCAATCATCCGACCAGATGACAGATCGTCCTCAAAAAAAGCTCTGGCAGAATACGTGATACCGTCACCCCGGCGAACCGCAGTCATGATCAGGTTCCCAGGCATGTGATTTATGGTCAATGGCTCGGCAGGAACAACCCCGTGATAGGTGAACCAGTCAGCCGCCTCGTTTGTGCCTAGTTCCTGCAACCAGGGCAGTTTCGTTAAAGAGGCCGGGTCACGCAGATCTTGGCCTTCCACCAGTGAAGGTGCTCCGATCACGACCATGTCGGATACAAGGACAGTATCCTCTTCTTTTCTTGGCATGCGTCTATCGTGATACCGAATGGCGACATCGATACCACCTGGCTTTATCTGAACCAGTTCAGAAGTTGGGTTCAGCATCAAAGTGATCTCTGGATGTTGTTGTTGAAACTCTGCCATTCTCGGCAATAGCCACTCCACCGCGAATGCTGGTGACATGGTCACTTGAACGGGACGGTGTGCTGCATGTTCCGCCAGTCGTTCGACACCCCTTCCGATAATTTCAAAGCCGATACCCAGTTCACGTGAAAGAATGATGCCTGGCTCTGTCAATTCAATGCTGCGCCCACGTCTGGCAACGAGAGCTACACCCAAATGTCTTTCCAACGATTTCACCTGCTGGCTGACAGCCGCTTGGGTCACGTTCAAGCGTTCAGCCGCCACGGTGTAACTCCCTGCTTCCGCAACTGCTGAGAAAGCGCGCAAAGCGTTCATCGGGGGAAGGTGCAACCAATCCATACTGTAGATTTTCTAATGCTTGGTTAAACTATTTGAGTCGCATGATATCGGTTTTCTTGACAATATTCATATCGAAATCTGTTTATAAGCTCCAAGAAAAATAGGTATAGGCATCATCATGGATGTCAGCCTAGCCGCATGCCAGGAGATCTTCATACGATGGAAAAACTTCAAGGTGGATGCTACTGTGGTGCGGTTCGATATCAGATCGCGACACCACCTGTCTGGTCGGGACATTGCCATTGTCGTTCATGCCAAATGGCCCTTGGCGGCGCCTTTGTAACTTGGGCTAAGGTAGCCGCCGAAGACTTCGCCGTTATCAAAGGCGAAATCCAACACATTGAGAAAACTCCGGGTATTCGCCGCGGGTTTTGTCGGGACTGTGGAACGACGTTGACCTATGCCGCCCTAAATGAAATTGAGGGCCAAGACTGGAGCGCTGACGCTTGGTTTTCTGCTGTAACGTTGGACGACCCATCGATTGCGAAACCCAAGGCCCACGTCTTCGTGTCACATCAGCAGCCATGGATAAAACTCGACGACGGTCTGCCGACGTTTCTTGAGTTCTAACCAACTTTCCGAGCGCACGGAGGAGAAAGCGATGATCACTGCATACTCATATGCCTGCAAGGATTGCGAGGGCATGGAGGCCTGCCCAGGCAAAGTGGTTGCAGCGACTAAGGACGAAGTATGGAAACTCATGGAACTGCACGCGGTAGTCGCCCATGGAGAAGATCCTAGTTCGTGGGACGCCGATACTCGAGAATATCTGGAAACACTGATAAAGCCCGCGTGATCAAATAAATTAGGCTTCAAATTCCTGCGGATACGCGCCACAGTTCACATCGCCAGCAATTCCTGATGAATTGCGACCATTGCCCAGGTGTCGCGCGTGCAATACGCCACAAGATCAGCATATACCTTAGGGCTGCAGCCGGACGCACCTGCGGACTGCCGTTGAAGACAAGTATTCGGAGCGCCTTTAATGCCGAAAATAGGCAGTTATTTTAGGTGATTAACGACCGGATACGAGAAGATCAGAGGCTGTTGAGCCGATGCTTTTCGAGTATCCCGCAAAGCATAGCCTGTGCTTGCAGCCTGTGTTCTCGATGACGTTCACGGGCGGCATCTGGACGACCTTCACTGATCGCTTGAAAAACAACCCGGTGATCTTCATTAGATTTAACGGGCAGGGGCCTGATGAACAACGTCGTTGCGCGCGCGCGACGTACCTGGTCGCTCATCATGGCGACAATCGCTTCGACTCGTTTGTTGCCGCCTAACCGAACGAGCTCCTGGTGAAACAACTCGTCGGCCTCGGCCCAGGCTTCAAGGTCTTCGGCTTCGATGGCTTGGTCCATCTTTGCAATTGATCCGGCAAGTACCGCCAGTTCATCTTCGCAGTAGCCCGCTTCGGCAGCGCGCTGTGCTGCGAGACTCTCGAGTTCCGTTAGGATGTCGTAGATTTCGCGCATATCATCTGATGAAACA
Organism: Ruegeria sp. YTSA219; assembly: GCF_059609985.1. Classification (NCBI taxonomy): domain Bacteria; kingdom Pseudomonadati; phylum Pseudomonadota; class Alphaproteobacteria; order Rhodobacterales; family Roseobacteraceae; genus Ruegeria; species Ruegeria sp. YTSA219. The sequence continues at coordinate 36,980 of NZ_JBXWMT010000005.1, read as the reverse complement.
GGCAGTATCCGAACGCCCTTTCGGGGTCGCATTTCAAGCAACCCTTTACTTTCCAACATCAGCGCAGCTTCCCGTATCGGGGTGCGGGACATGCCAAGGGTTTCGGCGAGTTCCGATTCCAGATGATCAGTTCCGGCCGCAAGTTCGCCGGACAGGATCATCTGTCGCAAATCCCTGACAGCGCGTTGTGTATTAGAAAGAGTTTTTGCGTCCTGATCCTTCACGGGGTCTCCAGGTTGATTTTTCGTCCTTCCGCAGCTGAGAGATAGATATTCTCTTCAATGCGGATCACATCCAAATATTCTCGGGCCGTGTTTTCCAGCGGCGTGCCCCGTAGAAGGCCCGAAATGACGTGACTTTGCAAGGCGTGGACGCAGTCTCCTCCAAATCCATCATGATCGCTTGGAGGTAGAATCTGCTGTCGCTCCTGTTTTCCAAAACCGCGGAGTTCTACTGAACCATCGCCATTAAGAACCAGTGATCCTTCCGTTCCTTCGATGAGCGCTTCGCCCATGGTCTGACGCAGGTTTTTGGCGCTGTGGTCAAGGCATCTGTTGCCATCGAACAGAGCATTCAAACCGTTTGGGTGGTCAAACAGGATGAATCCTGCATCCTCGCCCGCGATAACGGGGTTAATTTGGCGCAAGTCCGCATAAACGGCGCTTGGCGCATCGAATAGAAACCGGAACGTGTCTACCCAGTGAACCGCTGTTTCATGAACCAGGAAACGCGGCATTTCCTGAAAGTACGGCTGCCGGTCTAGGTAGGCTCGTGGTCCCTGTCCGTCGCCGGGCCGAAGCCGGAAAGTAGCTTGGAGAGGTGTACCAATTCGACCCTCGGTCATCGCCACCTTGATCGCACGATACCAGGGCTGAAAGCGAAAATTCTCATGCACGACAATAGTTGCACCTACCGCCTCAGCCTCTGAAACAATCTTCTCAGCTTCATCCAGAGATAAGCAAAATGGCTTTTGGCAGATCAGCCACTTGATACCAAACCGCAATGCCGAGCGGATTGCCTCGGCCTGCGCCACAGGCGGAAGGATGATGTCCACGAGATCTGGTTTTTCCGCCTCCAACATTCTTGACAGATCATCGTAAGCGGCCAGTCCTGTTTCTTTCGCCTTGTTGATATCACGGTTGCAGGATGCAATCGGAACCGCACCGGGCATTCGGGACCAGCTTTCGTAGTGGAACCTGCTGAAATACCCCGCACCCACACACGCGACACTGATGGCTTGTTGAGTATTCATGCCCGCATTGCTTCCAATACCGATGCGGCGGCACCCTTCGTTCCGGCCGTTCCACCTAGGTCACGGGTCAGGTTCTGTCCGTTCGCCGTCACCTTTTCCACGGCTTCACGCAATCGTTCGCCGTCGCTGGACAGGTCTGGATGATCATGGGTGAACCCCAACCATTCAAGCATCATTGCTGCGGACAGGATCATCGCAAAAGGGTTTGCAATACCCTGTCCCGCAATGTCCGGGGCGGAACCATGGCAAGGTTGGAATACAGCGTGATTCAACCCGATATCCGCTGATGGCGCCAGTCCTAGACCACCCATGAGACCCGCACCAAGGTCTGAGAGGATGTCTCCGAACATGTTCTCAGTGACCAAAACGTCAAATTCCCAAGGCTTTTGAACCATCCATAGAGCGGTGGCATCAACATAGGCATGGTCAGCTTTCAAATCGGGATGGCGTGCGGCCTCCAAGTCAAAGATAGATCTGAAGAATGCAAAGGCCCTGAAAACATTGGCTTTGTCGACACATGTAACCCGTCCTTGGCCGCGACCGGATGCCTTGCGGTTCTTGGCGAGTTCAAACGCGAAACGGAACAGTTTTTCGGACACCTCACGAGTGATCAGCAGAGTTTCACGTGCTTCGTGTTCCGTAACTTCGCCAGCGCCTTGGGTGAAGAACAGTCCTTCTGTGCTTTCGCGTATCAAGACAAAGTCGATCTCTTTTCCGGGGGGCAGCGTCAAGGGGGTCATTTGTCCGCTGCTTACTTTTACAGGACGCACACCAGCGAAAAGTCCCAGTTGCTTTCGCAGATCAATTTGCGGTGAAATTTCGGTTCCGTCAGGATATCGCACATCCGGCAAACCCATTGCAGATAGCAGAATCGCGTCGGCGTTGCGTGCAGTTTCGAGTGACCCAGCCGGAAACGATTCTCCAGTTTTGGCGTAGTGGCCTGCGCCTGCTGGTGCGTCTGTAAACGCCAGTTCGTAGGAAGGACTGCCGCGCGAAAGCTGGCGCAGAATTTCAAGCGTAGGGGCCATGATTTCCGGGCCGATTCCGTCCCCTTGGAACACTGCCACATCATAATTTTTCTTCATCTTAGCCCGCTTCCTTCCCGTTTCGCATTCATAGCGCGATTTCAGCTCTCACTACAGTCCGTTGACAATGCATTCTTTAATGTATACGCAAATAAATGCAATAATAAACGCAAAGTTGTTTGGGAGGACTTGGAAATGAAACTAAAGCTAGGGCGGTTGGCGGCCGCAGCCGTGATGGCGACCGGGATTACAGGGGCAGCTGCTGCGCAGGATTATCCCTATCGTGATATCACCACAGCTGTGGTCTGGGGGGCCGGTGGTGGCACGGACACGATCAACCGAATGATCATGGCCGAGATGGAAAAACATCTTCCGGTCTCGATCAATGTGATCAATCAAACAGGTGGTGTCGCAGGCTCCAACGGTATGGTTTACGTGATGAACCAACCAGACGATGGCTATACATTGGTCGGTTTGTCAGAGTCGAACGTCACCGCTGCTGTGCAGGGTGGTTGGGATAAGAAATTTGATTTTTGGTATCCGTTCATTGTTGGTGGATCACCTGATCTGATCTCGGTCCCGGCGGACAGCCCTTACAATACTCTGGAAGAACTAGTCGACGCAGCGAAAGCAGCTCCTGGCACTATTCCTGCGGCGGCTTCCGGCGCAGGTTCGATCCACCACTTGAATCTTCTGGCAATCGAAAAAGGGGCCGGTGCAGAATTCAAGTTTGTTCCATACAAAGGCTCAGCGCCCGGTCAGGAAGCTGCGATAGCGGGCGAAGTCGCGTTGGTTGTGACGTCACTGGCTGAACAGGCTCCGTTGATTGAAGGCGGTCAACTTAAACCGCTCGCGATGTTGACGCCCGAAGATGCGCAGATTGCAGGGGCATCAGTGCCTTCTGCCTTTGGCATCTATGACGGTCTTGATCAGTATTTGCCGCTCAAACAGGCCATCGGGTTTGCAGTTCACAGTTCAGCCGGGGACGATGTAAAGGCCGCGCTTGGTGATGCCTTCGAGCAAGCTATTGCCTCCGACACCGTCGCCGAATGGGCCTCTGCAAACAATTATGATGTCGGTGGTCAACACGGTGAAGAAGCTCAAGAACTGTTTGCGAACCTCGAGGCTACTTTTGCCTATACCTTGCAAGACCTTGGCGCTGCCACAGTGGATCCGGCCTCGCTGGGTATCGAGCAGCCCTAATCCGATCAATTTTGAAGGGGCGCGCTTGATCGCGCCCTTTCCCTCAGGAGGCAGGCAATGGACAAACCTGACGAAACACTGGTCATGCGGTCGCGCGACTTTTGGGCAGCAATTGTTCTTATAACAGTGTCCGTCTTTTTTCTTTGGAAGACATCGGACATTCCACTTTGGGGCGAAAACCGCGCAGGTGTAAGTGGATCGGATTGGTACAACTCGGCTGCAATTGTACCGCTGTTCATCTTCGGTGGATTGCTTGGCTTGTCCTTCGTTTTGCTTGCTATTTCAATCCGCTCAGGTGGTGCCCAAAACGCGCTTAGTGCTTTGGGCATCGGATGGGATAAGTCGGAAGCCTATCGAGCTTCAACAATAGGCCTGATCCTTCTTGCATATGTCGTCGGACTGGTTCCCAGAGTGGACTTCATTCTGTGTTCTGGGTTGCTGATTACAGCTTTGACTTACGGCTACTACGGGGGTCATGCGCGGCGTGCTTTGGTGGCCTGTAGCGCGGTTGTCTCTGCCGGGCTATTTGCGTTTGCTGTTTTCCCCGCGCAGGCGGACTGGAACGCACTCAGTGATGATTGGTTTACACTGGCTCTATGGGTCTCGCTTACACTTTTGGTGTTGAGCAAGGCGGCTTCCGAACACGTTTTGCGGTTCGTTCCGTTGGTGGCAATACTTGCCCCGCTCATCCTCGTTTGTGCGATGGCCTTTGTTTTCCGACAGAACGTGCCCGCGCGCGGCGGGCTGATCTTCAAGCAAATCGAGTACCACTACTACGTGACGCTTCGTCCGCTATGGAAAGATTGACCGGATGGACTTTATCCTTTCGCAACTGGCTGGATTTGGGACCACATTCGTGGGCCTGGCAGTAGACCCGCTGACCTATCTGTATTTGATTGCATCCGTGTTCCTGGGTATAACGTTTGGCGCATTGCCCGGCCTGACCGCAACGCTGGCAGTGACGATCCTGACGGGTTTCTTCGGCAACAAGATCCCATTGGACTATTCGCTGATCGCTTTGCTCGGGGCCTATGTCGGCGCGATTTACGGTGGCTCTTATCCGTCAATCCTGCTGAACATTCCGGGCACGGCGGCCAGTGCGGCGACGGCCATGGATGGATACCCTCTGGCTAAAGCGGGTCGAGGGGGCGAAGCACTAGGGCTGACCACAACGGCCAGTTTCATTGGTACAGTTATCGGGACCATCACGCTTTTGATCTTTGTCTGGGCGTTGCTTTTGGTTTCAAAAAACATCGCAAGCCCGGAGAAAGCACTGCTGGCCCTGTTCGGCATTCTGCTTTCTGGCACTTTGATGAGCGAAGACCTGGTGATCAAGGGATGGATCGCCGGTCTGATCGGCCTTGCGATGTCCATGGTGGGGCTTGACCCTCTGTTGTCTGAACCGCGCTATACCTTCGGCTGGTCTTACTTGATGAGCGGGTTTCAGGTCGTGCCGGTTTTGATGGGGGCATTTGCCATTCCCCAAATCATCGACGGTTTAAGGCACGTTGAGGCCGGGAAAGCTCTGGCCCTGAAAGGTCGCATCCTTCCGAATCTACGCTCCATCCGACGCTACCTGCCCACCATTGGCCGGTCAGGGGTGATCGGGACAGGGGTAGGAGCACTTCCCGGCGTCGGCGAAGATGTCGCCGGTTGGGTCAGCTACGGTGTCGGTAAGACCGTATCTGCTGAGGGCGATAAGTTTGGAAAAGGGTCATTGGAAGGTCTGCTGTGCTCTGAAACGGCAAACAACGCCTGCATTGGGGGCGCACTAATCCCGCTTTTGGTGTTGGGCATTCCCGGTTCACCACCCGCCGCGGCTTTGATGGGGGCTTTCAAGATCAACAACGTGATCCCAGGTCCGACGATAGACCCCGAGATCATTCTGCGCGTGGTTGCAATACTTGTGTTGGCCTCCCTGACAATGTTCCTGATGGGCTTGTTCACTGCTCGGGTTTTCATCAGAATACTCGCCATCCCGCAGACTATCTTCTTGCCGGTTGTGATGGTTCTAACAACAATTGGGTCTTTCAGCGTCGGTGGTGGCATCAATGATCTTTACCTGATGCTTGGCGTCGGCGCCGTTGCCTATTTCATGAACCTGATGAAATACCCAATCGCGCCATTGGTTATCGGGGTTATTCTGGGCAGCCTGTTTGACGAAACCTTCCGCCGGTCGCTGTTCTTGTCGGACGGGGATCTTTCGGTCTTCTTTTCACGCCCGGGTGCGGCCATTCTGCTGGTGCTCAACATTAGCCTGATCCTCAGCCAACTGCCCGTTGCGAAGCGCGCTTTCTCACGTCTGAAAGGACTTTCCGTCTGATGTTTGTGGTTACTGTCACCTTCACTCTCAAGCCCGGTACGAGAGACATCTTTTTGCCGCTGATGGTCGAAAACGCTTCGACCTCTTTGTGTGAAGAAGCCGGATGCCAGCAGTTTGACGTTTGCCTCGGCGGCAATCCCGATACAGTTTTTCTCTATGAGGTTTATGATGACGGCGCTGCGTTCTCCGCCCACCTGGAAAGCGCGCATTTTCAGGCCTTCGATACGGCAGCGGCTGATATGATCGCTACCAAGGTAGTTCACCAGTACTCCGAGGTCATCCGATGAACGATTGGGAAATCCACGCCGTGAAATACGCGGATCGAAATGCGCGGACGCGAGCAGATAGTTTCATCATCGATGATAATCACAGCGCGCCTCATGCGATGGATTACTTCGTTTGGGTGCTCAAACGCGGCAACAAAGTCATTCTGGTCGATACTGGCTACGACTCCGATGAGGCCGCCGCCCGTGGTCGTCCCATTGCGATGGATCCTCGCGAGGCTCTGCGGCCCCTAGGCATTTCACCGGAAGCGGTAACCGAGGTTATCGTGACCCATCTTCATTATGATCACGCGGGGGGGCTGCATATGTTCCCGAACGCGAAGTTGCATATGCAATCGGCGGAGATGGCCTTCGCCACAGGCCCCTGCATGTGCCACGACCATCTGCGCGCACCTTTCACGGCTAGCCATATTTGCGAGGTCGTAAAGCGTCTCTATTCAGGGAACGTCGTGTTCTACGATGGAGAAGCCGAGATTATAGATGGGGTCACGGTGCACTGCATTGGTGGGCATTCGCGAGGGTTGCAATGCGTTCGCGTAAGGACGGAAGCCGGGTGGATGGTGCTCGCCTCTGATGCCTCGCATTACTATGAGAATTTCATGGCGCGCAAAGCCTTTCCCATTGTCGTCGACCTACAGGACATGATGGATGGTTTCGAGACACTCGAGAGGTTGGCCTCGCATCCTCGACTTATCGTGCCCGGCCATGATCCACTTGTGCGTGAGGTTTTTCCAGTCGGTGCAGCGCCGCATATCTATAGGCTAGACCCAGGGCCGACGAGGGACATCGAACTATGAAAATAGGTGTCATAGCGGATGATTTTACTGGTGCGAGTGATATTGCGAACACCTTGGCGAAGGGCATGGAGCCAGAAGGTGGGATACGAACCGCGCAGTTTCCGGGTGTTCCTAATATCCCGGTCGACGAAGAGATCGAAGCGGGTGTGATCTCACTCAAAAGCCGCACTGCACCGGTTGAAGAAGCCATTGCAGACAGTCTGAGTGCTTTGCGGTGGCTCGCGGATCAAGGATGCCAGCAGTTCATCTTCAAGTATTGTTCGACCTTCGATTCCACGACGGAAGGAAATATCGGCCCAGTTGCGAAAGCGCTTGCCGACGAGCTGGACGCGCAAAAGGTGGTTTTCTGCCCGGCCTTTCCGACAACCGGGCGCACCGTCTATCACGGTCACCTATTTGTGCAAGGTAAGCTGTTGCACGAGTCGGGGATGGAAAATCACCCTCTTACTCCGATGACGGATGCTAACATCAGGCGATGGTTGCAGTATCAGACCCAAGAAGCGGTCGGGTTGGTGTCAATTGACGCCGTGGAGCAAGGATCAGAGGCGATTGCTGATGCTTTGCAGAAGGCCGGCGAACGATTTGTAATTGGCGATGCGATTTCGGATGAAGATTTGTTGGCCTGGGGAGAAGCTCTAAAGGATGCCAAGCTCATTACTGGGGGATCGGGTATAGCACTGGGACTACCAAGAAACTTCCTGAGAGAGACTTCATCCAAAAGTGCTGGCACTGTGTTCACTGGTATCGCAGGGCCTGCCGCGATCCTTGCGGGTTCTTGTTCAGGTGCGACCCGCAGGCAGATTGAAATTCACGCGAAGTCCCATCCGACTTTCGCAATTGATGTTTCGGGTGTTATGTTCGGGGATGTGACCACGCAAACGCTTCTGGATTTCTTTGAAGAGCATTCGGGTCAGGCGCCGCTCGCGTATTCATCGGGGAGCCCGGATGATGTGCGTGCGATCCAAGGTCAGTTTGGTCAGGAAGCCGTAGCGGAAAAGCTGGACAATCTCTTTGAAGATACCGCGCGAGAACTTGTCCAAAAGGGCTACAAGCGGTTGGTTGTAGCTGGAGGTGAGACGTCGGGAGCTGTCGCCCAGGCTGTCTCTGAGGCACTGGGGTCACCGGCTATGTCAATCGGGCCAGAGATTGACCCGGGCGTACCTGTCCTGAGCGTTGGAAAAACTGAACCCATTGCAATGGCTTTGAAATCCGGCAACTTTGGCGCTCCAGATTTCTTCTCGAAGGCACTGAGAATGATGGAGGCAGGCAAATGAGTTCTGAAGAACAGGCACTGCGACGGCAGATGTCCGAGCTGTGCGCCTCGCTGTTTGTGCGTGGCTTTTCCGTTGGCACCGCGGGCAATGTCTCTGCGCGTTTACCGGACGGGATTCTCATGACGCCAACGAATTCGACTTTGGGCAATGTTGACCCCGAGCGAATTGCCAAGATTGATTTGGATGGCAACCACCTGTCCGGTGACAAGCCGACCAAGGAGATCTTTCTGCACCAAGCCTTCTATGAGACGCGACCTGAAGTGGGCGCCGTGGTTCATCTGCACTCGACCTGGGCGACCGCGCTGTCGTGTCTGGAAGACACCGATCCCAATGACTGTATTCCGCCGCTTACACCATACGTGGTCATGCGCGTAGGCACGGTTAAACTGGTTCCATACATTAAGCCGGGTGATCCAAAATCCGGTGATTTGATCCGCGAACTGGGCGGCAAGTATAGTGCTGTTCTGCTGGCCAACCACGGTCCCGTCGTATCAGGAGAGGATCTCTTTTCAGCGGTCTGTGCAGCGGAAGAGTTGGAAGAAACAGCCAAGCTGCTCGTGGCACTGCAGGGTATGCGAACCCGGATGTTGGATGTAGAACAAGTCGCAGAACTCAAAGAGGCTTTCGGAAGGATGTAGTTGGACACAGATAGGGAGAGTGTGCAAACTTTTGGGTAAATCGTGCAAAATTATGCGCAAATACCACGCAAAGTTATGGGCAAGAACATCTGAATTTAATGATTGAAATCAATAGCAGAAGCGCAGCGTTATGCGCGTCCCTACAATTTTTTTTGTGCGCCCATAGCTTTGCAACTCGTCCAAAACCTTGGGCGCATTAACCTACAACTTTTTTGGTTTGAGGTTCGATATCTTCGGGTCTCATTCTTGGCTGGTTTCGCAGCATAGTCGTAGTACCGGGGAAGATTTTCGGATAGCCGCTACTAGCCCGAAGCGGACATCCAAAACTAGTCTTTGCAGTTTCCGAGATGCAGACTTTTCTGCCGTTCGTGGCAATCTGCCGAACTGGTGTTTCCGGCCCTTACCGGACATTCACCCTTCTATCGGAATGGTGCAGCGCGGCCCGTCGAAGCGAACAGCCAACTCACGCGGGGAAAGCTCACTTTCCTTCAGGGCCAGATCCCTGATCTTCTCGCGCACTGGCGTGGGAATGCGGTTCCAGACCCGTGACGGCCGGGGGCAGCGGTCTTCAAGCGCCTCAGGACCACCGGAAAGATATTGGTCGTACCAGCGTTAGAATGTAGTCATCGGGATACCCAGCTTTTCCAAAGTGCGTTTGGTCGGCAGATGGGATTGTTCGACCAGCTGGATGATCTCCAGCTTCTCAGATGCGGGGTATCTCATTCGTCGTCGTCCCCATCCGCGATCATGCTTTTTTTGAGAAGCCGCAGCTCAAGGGCCTGTTCAACAACAACCTCCTTCAGATCGCGCGCCTCACGGCGCAGATCCTTGACCTCGGTTGATGTCGCAGCACGTGCCGTGTCGCCAGCCAAACGTTTCTTTCCGGCTTCCGGGAACTCCTTGGACCAGCTGAAATACAGGCTCTGAGCAATGCCTTCGCGACGACATAGCTCTGCAATGCTGTCCTCGCCCTTCAGGCCATCCAGAACGACCCTGAACTTCTCTTCGGCAGAATACTGTTTGTGCGTCGCGCGGCGGATGTCTTTAACAACCTTCTCGCCGTGGCTCTGCTTGGTTCCGGGTTTCTTTCCCATCTCCACTCCTTGGCGGTTACGATGAGCCAGAAACCCTCTCTTATCAAATCAACCTAAACTGTCCCATTGGCGCTGACGTCAGACACTCAGTTAAGTACGCTAAAGAGTGCTGCGTTGAGTGCCCTGATCTTGCTTTTCTTGCCGGTGGCAGAAAAAGCAGGGGAGTCACGAATTTGCCAGATGTTGTACGACGTATGAGTGACCAAAAGCTAAAACTAAGCTGCCATCAGACAACCAGCTTCGCCTGCGATATCGACTATGCAGTCATCGCCGGTCTGAATGCGAATTGCCGGACTTTCCCCTCCGAGTTCCAATTTGGGTGAGGTTAACCAGAACGCGCATTGCCACGGCGTCATTTCACGTGGCAGGGCTTTCAACACTTTTTCCATCAAAGGAAGCGGGGTTCCATCCTCAGCAAACTGGAAAGATGGATAGGCGTTGGCCCCTTTGTAAGGCAAAGAAAGTACCTTCCCGGTTCTTGTCCAGATATCGGCTATCCGCGTGATTTGCCAGGAGCCATTTTGCCATTGTGCGTGCACGCCGGCATCGTCCAACAACGGATACTCAAGCGCAAAATCATCCATCCGGATGTCATTGACTGCGCTACAATGTCCCTCGAAACTATGCAAATACATCTACTTACTCACCGAACTCACTAACAACTCATGAAACGATACTGACAAGAAATCGTTCTAGCCAAAGTTAAGAAGTTCACATTGGGCGAATTAAACTTCAGCTAACCTCGCTATTTTAACCTAGCGCGCTGAAATTATTGTTGGTTTGCTTACAACGGCCCGCCGTACTGATGCTCATAAAACCAGTTCTGAATTCGTGGCTTTGTTACTCATTGGGGTAGTAATCCTCACAATTTGAGGGCATTGGCCATGGATCTACCGAACCAATCTCTGGTTTGTGAGTGATCAACATCTACGTATTGGACAAAGCCGCCAGTCACTCTGTCCAGTGTTGGAAACGAGTACCGAGCGTGGCCTCTCTTTTCTACGAACACGATCCTCTTCGTCTGACACTCCCGCAAGAAGACTAACAGTCCTGATCCTAAGATTAGCGTGACACCAAGCGCGCCGGGGAGGTTTTGCATTTCCACGGACCTAAATTCCTTTCTCTGGTCACAATACGGACTGACCATTCCAAAAATTCCCTACCGCCACCTTGAATTTCTGGGCCAACCATTCCACATCTTGCTCATGAGCAAAGAAACTCTCGCAGTTGGCGACATCAAATCACCCGCAGGCCCGGGTAGGCCTCGCGCCTTTGACGAAGCTGAGGCTTTGGAAAAAGCCTTGTGCGTTTTTTGGCACAAGGGCTACGAGACCGCATCTGTGGATGATCTGACCAAGGCCATGGGTTTGAGCCGGTCCAGCTTCTATGGAACGTTCGTCAACAAGCAGACTTTGTTTCACAAAGCCCTCAGGCACTATTCAAGGCGTGGTTTGAAAAATCTGCGTGACGTTGCAGATGCGGGCGGAAATGACCCCGTTGGTGCGATTATGGAAGCTTTGGCGAACCCGCAAGGCGGTCGTGACGGCTGCATGCTGATCAATTGCCTTACGGAACTTGCCCCGCATGACAATGAAGTGGCGGCTCTCGGGCGACAGCATTTGGAGAGTATTGACGAGATTATTGCAAGAGCGCTTGAGCCTTCGGATCCGGGACAGGTACTCAACAAGGCACGCGCCTTTGCCTCCCTTGCAATCGGCACACTAGCCTTGCGCAAAGCGGGTGTTCCCGCGGATCAGATATCACAAACCCTGAAACAAGCCCGGTTGGTGATTTCGCCATAAGGCCTCCCCTAAAAATAAGGGTATGAAACGTAACACAAACTCAAACAAGAGACAGTGACCCTAATATTGGACTAATTGGTCCAATAATATCTGAACGAAGTTTACCAAAGAAGGAAGCAGCAATGGCTGATGAAAAACTGTTCTCCGGCATCAAAGCTGGTGCAATCGAGCTGAAAAACCGCGTTGTCATGGCGCCACTGACCCGCAACCGGGCAAGAGCCGAAGATGACAGCGTCCATGAATTGCAGACCAAGTACTACGTGCAACGGGCGGGTGCTGGATTGATCATCACGGAAGCTTCGCAAATCTCGCCCCAAGGCAAAGGCTATGCCTGGACACCTGGCATTTATTCTGAAGCACAGATTGACGGCTGGAGAAAAGTGACTGAGGCCGTCCATGCTGAGGGCGGCAAGATCGTGATCCAGCTTTGGCATGTGGGCCGGATTTCGCATACCAGCTTACAGCCGGATGGTGGTGCCCCTGTTGCGCCATCTGCGATCGGCGCTAAGGCCAAGACCTTTGATGGTGAGCAGTTCGTCGAAACATCCGAGCCGCGGGCTCTGGCCGTCGAAGAAATTGCTGGCATTGTTGCTGACTACCGGAGGGCCGCGGAAAACGCCAAGGAGGCCGGTTTCGACGGTGTCGAGGTCCATGCAGCCAACGGATACCTTATCGATCAGTTCCTGCGGGACGAATCCAACAAGCGTGAAGACGAATACGGCGGTCCTGTCGAGAACAGAGCACGGTTTCTGAAAGAGGTCATGGACGCAGTTGTTGACGTGTGGGGCGCCGACCGTGTTGGTGTCCGCCTAAGCCCGTTCTCGGACGCCAACAACATCTCCGACAGCGACCCGCAGGCGACATTCACTCATGCGGTCAAATTGCTGAATGGGTATGGGCTGGCCTATCTCCATCTTGTGGAGGGGCAGACCGGCGGCCCCCGCGAAATTCCGGAAGGTGGCGATCTGAAGGCGCTCTATGAGTTGTTTGACGGTGCGAAAATGGGCAACAACGCTTATGACCGGGAAATGGCGGTTGAAGCGGTTGAAACCGGAGCCGTCGATCTGGTGGCCTTTGGCCGGCCGTTTATTTCCAACCCTGATCTTGTCAACCGGTTGGAGAAAGGCGCCGCTCTGAATGAGCTCGATCCAACCACGCTCTACGGCGGCAATGAAAAAGGGTACACCGACTACCCGGTACTGGAAGAGAAAGCTGTTGCCGCAGAGTGATACATCGCTCTTAACTCCGTAGTGACAAGCAATACCAAGCAAAGTGAGCGCGTCGGTTTGGACGCGCTCACTTGGCAATTACGGGAATATCCATTCTTGAAGCGAGGATCTATCACAAGCCCTCGAAAGAACTGCTTCCCTATGATCAGGGTCGAATATTTCCAATAAGAATTTACTCTTGATTGAGAAACGCCCGGCTTTAGTTGAAGAAGATGTTTGGTGACTACCATCAATTGAGCGCGTTTCTCGAACCGCGCAATGTTATGGGCAAATCGTGCAAATTTATGCGCAAAAGTCTTCAATTTTTGTGAGTGAAATCAATGGCGGCGATGCAGCGTTATGAGAACACCTACAATTTTTATGGGTGCGCGCCAATTTGCAGTGTCAGAACCCCTGCGCCGCGTTTGCACGTGATACGTCACGGAACTGCGCGGTCTTGGCCCGCGACTGATCTCCATGTGTTTTGACCGGTTACTCTGACGTGGACGTCTGCGCGACGTAGTCTGCTATCGCAGCGCGGCTGCCATGTCTCCAGATCTTGGTCAGCCAAAAAGAAAAGTCCTGACCAAAGCGGGTATCACGGCCAATCTCGCCGTAATATTGATCCTGCTCGATCCACAGTTTCGGATCATCTCTGGACGCCAGCGCGATGTGCTGAAGAGTGTCCCAATGGGGGTCGTTTGGCGCAATTTCAGACCCATCCTCGCGCCTGCCTGCACACATCCGGCACCAGAATGCCTCGGCCAGGGCCAGCCCGCTGGGGGCAGGGTCCGAGGCAACTGCGTCACGCAGCGAAGGCAGCAAGAACCCGGGATGCCGTGAGGATCCGTCAAACGCGACGCGGCGCGTGGTGTCATGGATGGCGGTGTTTGCAAATCGCTTTTCGACCAGATCAAGATATTCACTTGGTTTAGCGCCGGGGACAGCAGCGACATGCGGGAGGATTTCTTCTGCCTGAATTTTAGCGAAAAACGCCAGGATATCAGAGTCCTGCATGCATCGTGAAATCGTCGGGACGTTCAGGATTTCTCCGACATTCGCAAGCAGCTGATGACCGCCGTTCAAAATACGCAGTTTCATCGTCTCATAGCTATGAACATCGTGGGTCAGTGTGACACCGACTTGTTCGAGCGGCGGACGCCCTGCGCAAAAATTGTCCTCGATCACCCATTGGCGAAAGTTTTCATGTGAGACAGGGACGCGGTCATCGATTCCAAGTCCGTGGCATTGCGAAACAACCTGCTCTGTCGTAGCAGGCACAATGCAATCCACCATCGAATTGGGAAATGCGCCATATTGGTCGATCCATGTGGCTAGATTCGGGTCAGACATACGCGCCAAACCAACAATGCAGTTTCGCAGGATCACCCCGTTGCCCTGAAGGTTGTCGCAGCTGAGCGTGGTAAAGGGTTTCAAACCCTCCTTCTTGCGCTGTCGAAGAGCTGCAACAATGGCGCCAAACGCGGTTCGCGGCTGGTCTGGATGGGCGGCATCGTATCGAATGTCTTCGTGATCGGCGTTGAACGCGCCGGTATTGGCGTCCAGAAAATAGCCGCCCTCGGTCACTGTAAGCGACACAATCCGGATGGACGGATCGGCCATCTGCCGGATCAGCGTCGCATTGCCCTCTTCGATTGGCAGGTAGTCGATCATGGCTCCGACAATTTCGGCGGATATTCCCTTTGGGTCCAGCTCGATCAGTGTTGTCAGACAGTCCTGCGCCAGCAACCTCTCTCGCATTTCGGCATCATAGCTGCGGACACCGGCCCCAATGATCGCCCAGTCCAGTGCTTGGCCCTGTTGCATCAACTGGTGAATATACCAGGCCTGATGCGCGCGGTGAAAATTGCCCAGCCCGATATGGACGATGCCGGGTTTCAGGTCTGTGGGCAGGTAACTCGGTGTCCTGACAGCCGCAGGCAAGTCTGCAAAGCTGTCGCGCCGCAGCCGCACCGGGGGATTTGCGTTTGCCAGAGGATCCATCAGCTCATCCAGTTCCCGCCGTCGACATTATAGGTTTGCGCGACGATATACTGCGCCTCGTCTGAGGCCAGAAACACGGCCATTCCGGTCAGGTCCTCGGCACGGCCCATCCGTCCGAGCGGCACCGCTGCGGCTACTTCGCGTTTCTTCTGCCCGGGCTCTTTGCCCTCATGCTTTGCAAAAAAGGCGTCCACACCATCCCAGTGTTCGCCATCGACAACACCCGGAGCGATGGCATTCACGTTAATGCCGTGTTGGATCAGGTTCAGCCCTGCAGATTGGGTAAGCGAAATGATAGCGGCTTTGCTTGCGCAATAGACGGCGACCAGAGGCTCGCCCCGTCGTCCGGCTTGCGATGCCATGTTGATGATCCGGCCTTTGGTCCCGTGTTTGACCATATGGCGCGCGACGGCCTGCATCGTGAACAAGGCGCCTGAGACATTGATGTCGAAAACTCGGTTGTAGTCGGTGCGCTCGATTTCGATGATGGGTGCTGCGGTAAAGATGGCAGCGTTATTGATCAGAATGTCGATGGGACAGAAATGTGAAGCCGTCTTTGCCACCGCCGCATCGATGCTCTGCTGGTTGGTCACATCCATCTCGATAGCCAAAGCGGCCTCACCGATATCGGCGGCCGCGGCTTGCACGCGCGCGCCGTCAATGTCGGCCAGCGCGACACGGGCCCCTTCGGCAACATAGGCTTTGGCAAAGGCCAGTCCGATGCCACGCGCGGCCCCGGTAATCAGGGCGGTTTTACCGACCAGACGTGTCATTCGATCCGCAGGCCCTTTGCGTCAAACCGATGGATCACATCCGCGCGTGGCGTCAGATAGATACGGTCGCCATGGTTGAAGCCAACTTCACCCCCCGCTCGTACGGTGATCGTGTCCGCAAGGCCGGTTTCGTGAATGTGGAAGAACGTGTCCGAGCCCAGATGTTCGGAAACCCCAACCACACCGGACCAGGTGCCGGAACTGTCGGATACCTCCAGATGCTCGGGGCGGACCCCGATCGTATGGGCGTCATGTTTCGCGGCCTCTTCGCCCGCAATGAAGTTCATTTTGGGTGAGCCGATAAAGCCCGCGACAAACAGGTTTCGCGGAGTCTTATACAGCTCGAGCGGGCTGCCCACCTGTTCGATCACACCGGCCTGCAGCACGACGATCTTGTCGGCCATCGTCATCGCCTCGACCTGATCATGGGTCACATAGATCATCGTGGTTGCAAGACGCTTGTGTAGCTCGCTGATTTCAAGCCGCATTCCAACGCGCAAGGCGGCGTCGAGGTTCGAGAGTGGCTCGTCAAACAGAAACGCCGCAGGCTCACGTACGATGGCGCGGCCAATGGCAACGCGCTGGCGTTGACCGCCGGACAGTTGGCCCGGTCGGCGATCCAGGTAATCGGTCAGGTTCAGAACATCGGCAGCGCCCTCGACGCGGCGGTCAATCTCGGCCTGATCCAGTTTGGCCATACGCAGCGGAAAGGCGATGTTCTTGCGCACGGTCATATGCGGGTAGAGCGCGTAGGATTGGAACACCATGGCCAGACCGCGCTTTGCGGGCGGGACATCGGTGGCGTCCGCCCCGTCAATGTCGATATTGCCCGAGGTGATATCCTCCAGCCCGGCAATCAGCCGCAACAAGGTGGATTTACCACAGCCCGAGGGGCCGACGAAGACAGTGAACTCGCCATCTTGAATGGTCAGGTCCAGCGGCGGAATGACTTCAACGTCGCCAAATTTCTTGGTCACGGATTTGAGTTGAATGCGTCCCATGCGGAGTTTTCCTTATTTCACGGCGCCGAAGGTCAGGCCGCGGACAAGTTGTTTCTGGCTGAACCAGCCAAGGATCAGGATTGGTGCGATTGCCATGGTCGATGCCGCGCTGAGTTTGGCAAAGAACAGGCCCTCGGGGCTGGAGTAGCTGGCGATGAAGGCCGTCAGCGGTGCCGCGTCAACTGCGGTCAGGTTGAGGGTCCAGAACGCCTCGTTCCAGGCGAGGATAAAGTTCAACAGGATGGTCGAGGCGATACCGGGCACCGCCATCGGCGTCAGCACGTAAAGGATTTCTTCCTTCAGCGTTGCCCCGTCCATGCGGGCGGCTTCCAGGATCTCGCCGGGGATTTCGCGGAAATAGGTGTAGAGCATCCATACAATGATCGGCAGGTTGATCAGCATCAGAACCACAACCAGACCTGCGCGACTGTCCAAAAGCCCAAGCCGGATGAACAGCAGGTAGATCGGGTATAGAACACCGACCGCAGGCAGCATCTTGGTGGACAGCATCCACAGCAGGATGTCCTTGGTGCGTTTTGATGGCACAAAGGCCATCGCCCAGGCGGCGGGCACCGCGATGATCACGCCCAATATGGTCGAACCACCCGCGATGATCACCGAATTCCACAGGAACCGCATATAGTCCGAGCGTTCCTGAACGATGGCATAGTTTTCCAGCGTCCAGTCAAAGTTCAGAAACAGCGGCGGGCTGGCGATGGCCTGTGCTTCGGTCTTGAAGCTGGTCAGGATGGTCCAGAGGATCGGGAAAAAGATCAGCAGACCAACGGCCCATGCCAGGGCGGTGTTAAGCGACTTGCGACGGGGTGTAACTGAGCGGCTCATATCGTTACCTCCTCACGCGTCCAGGTTCTTGCCGACGATGCGCATCAGGAAGATCGCAACGATATTGGCAAGGATGATTGCATAGACACCTCCGGCTGATCCAAGGCCGACGTTCTGGCCCTCTAGCACGCGCTGGAAGATCAGGTAGGTGAGTGTACGGGTGCCGAAGGCGCCGCCGGTGGTCACGAAGATTTCGGCGAAGATCGACAGCAGGAAAATGGTCTGGATCAGGATCACGATGGTAATCGCGCGGCTTAGATGCGGCAGGATGATATGGTAAAAGCGCTTGAGCGGTGGCGCGCCGTCCATTTCTGCGGCCTCCAACTGTTCACTGTCCAGCGACTGGATCGCGGTCAGCAGGATCAGCGTCGCAAACGGCAGCCATTGCCACGATACGATCATGATGATTGACGTCATCGACGCCTCGGATAGCCAGGAAACTGGCTCAGCCCCGAAAAAGCGCCACAGATGAGCCAGCAACCCGTTGACCGGGTCCATGAACATGTTCTTCCAGACCAATGCGGAAACGGTCGGCATCACAAAGAACGGTGCGATCACTAGGATGCGGACAACGCCTTGGCCCCACATCGGCTGATCCAGCAGCATTGCCAGAAGGATGCCCAGAACAACCGTGATGGCAAGCACGCCGCCGACGATCATCAGCGTGGCCTGAACCGCGGGCCAGAAGGAACTGGAGGAGACGAACCGGACGTAGTTGTCCAAGCCGACCCATCCCAGATCACCGCCGCGCAGGGGCAGGTATTTCTTGAAGGAAAAATACAGCGTCATCGTCAGAGGCACGAGCATCCAGCCAAGAAGCAGGATCACCGCAGGTGCCATCATCAGGCGTGCAACTGATCGGGAATGTTGAGTAGCCATGACGCAAAACCTCTCTGTTCAGGCATAGCTCAGCCTGCGAGAAAAACGCGAGTTGTGGAAGGGTGAAGCGGGGGACAGACCTCTGTCCACCCGCTGGGAAGGAGGCCTTAGTAGCCTGCGGCTTCCATTTCTTCGGCAGTGAAGGCTTGCGCTTTGGCAAGAGCTTCTTCTACTGTCTGCTGCCCGGCATAAACTGCCGAGAACTCCTGGCTCACCTGCGTGGCAATACCTGCGAATTCCGGGATCGCTGCAAACTGAATACCAACGTAAGGCACTGGCTTTACAGTCGGATTGTTCGGATCAGCCGACAGGATCGAGTCCAACGTCATCTTGGCGAACGGAACCGCCTGATAGTCCGGATTTTCGTACAGCGACGTACGTGCACCCGGAGGCACGTTGGCCCAACCTTCGTTCTCGGCTACGAGTTCGATGTAGTCTTTGGATGTTGCCCACTCGATGAACTGTTTGGCCGAGTCTGCCTGTTCCGTACCAGCCGGAATTGCCAGAGCCCACGCCCACAACCAATTCGAGCGCTTGCCAAGCCCCGTGTCGGGTGCAAGTGCAAAGCTGACGCTATCCGCGACTGTCGAGTCTGTCGGGTTGGTCACGAAAGAAGCCGCGACCGTTGCGTCGATCCACATGCCGCATTTGCCCTGCTGGAACAACGACAGGTTTTCGTTAAATCCGTTAGTGGCGTAACCTGCGGGGCCGGACTCGTTCATCATACCTACGTAGAAGTTCAACGTGTCAGCCCATTCAGGCTGATCGAACTGCGGCTTCCAATCTTCATCAAACCAGCGCGCACCAAAGGAATTGGACATCGCTGTGATGAAAGCACCGCCTTCGCCCCAACCCGCCTTGCCGCGCAGGCAGATACCGTTGATATCAGCGTCGCGATCGGTCATCGCAGCAGCCGCTTCGCGGATGAACTCCCAAGTAGGAGCATCCGGCATTTCCATACCGGCTTTTTCCATCAGGTCAGTGCGATACATGATCATCGAGCTTTCGCCGTAGAACGGAGCCGCGTAGAGCGTTCCATCATGGCTAAGGCCGCCTGACATGGCGGGCAGGATGTCACCTACGTCGTATTCATCCGACAGCCCGTCTAGGGGAACCAACCAGCCGTTCGCGCCCCAGATCGGCGTCTCGTACATACCGATGGTCATGATGTCGAATTGGCCACCTTTGGTCGTGATATCCGTTGTCACGCGCTGGCGCAGCACGTTCTCTTCCAACGTAACCCACTCGACTTCGATGCCGGTCGCTTCGGTGAATTTATCGGTATAGCCCTGCATCCGGATCATGTCGCCGTTGTTCACGGTCGCTATTGTTAAGGTATCCGCTTGGGCTGCTGCCGTGGCGACGAAAGTCATTGCTGTCGCCGCACGAAGTGCGTTCTTGAGATACATCCTTGTCCTCCCTGAGCTTGGATGTTGTTTGGACAGGGTAAGGGGAAAATTGTCGCGGCGTCAATAAAAACTTTACGCGCGTTAATTTTTGATCATGCGGAGTCTCTCAAAACAAGTCGTGCAGGAAACAGTGTTTCCGTCCTCTCGTTAAATTTCCCTCCATTTTCAATGAGTTCAAAGAGAGTTTCGACGCTGCGCCCCGCTACATTGTCGTAGTCATGGGCGGCCGTTGTCAAAGACGGGCAGGTAAACCTTGAGAAGGGATGGTCATCGTTTGAAGCGACCCGCAACGCGCAGTCTTTCTTGCGACCGACCCGAATCCCTTGTTCGTAACATGCCGAAAGAAACCCGATTGCCAGGCGGTCGTTGCTGCATAAAACCGAATCCGTTTTCAGCTCTTGCCGCTCCAGAACTCCGGCGGCTCCATGTTTGCCAATCTCTTCAAATGCCCAACCCTGGCCGTCGATACTAATGACATGTGGTTCAAAGCCGAGCTGTTCCATCACTTCAATATAGGCGTGGCGCCGCTTATTAGCATTGGGGTTCGCTGGCGTTCGCATCTCAAAAAATGACGGCGGTTCGCCGGTGCGGGTCATGTATTCGACGGTTTGTGAGACGAAACTGAAATTGTCCGACCCGATAAAGGCCGCGCCCAGGCCTTCGAGATTACTGTCAAACAGGACGGTCGGCACATTGGCGCAAAACTTCTCGATCGCTGACCGATCCGAGGTGCGCCCCAAGGGCGCCAGCAGCACTCCAGCAGGCTTCATGGATTTCAACCCGTCGAGAATTTCGATTTCCAGCTTGGGATCACCATGCGAGCTGAACAGCGACGGGCGATACCCCGCAGCAATACAGCTTTGTTCCAGATAGCGCGCGATTTCGGCAAAGAACGGATCGGCAAGATAGGGAACCACGATGCCGATATTCTTGGTCAGCTTTCGGTTCTGGTTCACCGCATAGATGTTGGGGCGATAGTCGAAGCGCTCAAGCGCCTCTTCGATGCGGAGCCGTGTTGTGGGTCGGACGCTGTCCGGATCCTGAAAATACTTCGATACGGTGGGCCGAGAGATGCCGCTGAGGGCCGCAAACTCTTCCATGTTCCTGATCTTCGTCATGCCAGTCTGTTCGTCCACCTTGATCTTATCATAATTTTACATATTCTTTGCGCGCGCAAAAAAAATCAATAGCCTGGCCGGTGATATCGGAATTATGCAAGGCAAGGGGTGTGAATGTATCTTGGGATCGACATCGGAACGTCAGCGGTCAAACTCCTCTGCGCGGATGCCGGCCGAATTCTTGCGACCTCGTCAGTCGGCATCGGGACTTCGTCGCCACAGCCCGGCTGGTCCGAGCAGAACCCGGAGATTTGGTGGCAGGCGACGCGCGATGCGTTGGGCCTGCTTGCTGGCGAAATCTCCCTGTCGGATGTGAAAGCAGTCGGATTGTCGGGGCAGATGCACGGGGCCGTGCTGTTGGACCGCAACCAATGCCCCATCCGTCCGGCGATTCTGTGGAATGACAGCCGCGCGGTCCGCGAATGCGACGACATTCGCGCGGCACAGCCGCAGGTTGGTCACATCGTAGGCGTCCTGCCCTTGCCCGGCTTTACGGCGCCCAAGATTGCCTGGCTGAAACGGCATGAACCGCACAATTATGCCCGACTCTCCCATATCCTGCTGCCCAAGGATTATGTCGGCCTGCGTCTGCATGGAGAGCTGGCAACCGATACTTCCGATGCCGCAGGAACAATGTGGCTCGATCAGGCTTCACGCCGCTGGCATACCGGAATGGCGGAAGCCACGGATGTCGCTGTTGACTGGCTGCCGCAGATGTTCGACGGCCACAATGTCGTTGGCACGGTAACAGTTCGGGCTGCAGCTGAGACCGGATTGAACTCCGGCGTGCCTGTCGTGGCCGGGGGAGGGGATGCGGCAACCGGTGCGGTGTCATTGGGCGCAACTGAACCTGGACGTGGGTTTATCTCGTTGGGGACATCCGGTCAGTTGTTTGTTGCGGATCGTAAATACAAGCCCAACCCCGAAC
The DNA here is from genome assembly GCF_059609985.1 of Ruegeria sp. YTSA219. Lineage (NCBI taxonomy): Bacteria > Pseudomonadati > Pseudomonadota > Alphaproteobacteria > Rhodobacterales > Roseobacteraceae > Ruegeria > Ruegeria sp. YTSA219. Next base: position 15,125 of record NZ_JBXWMT010000005.1, on the reverse strand, counting down.
GCTATGTCCATGCGTTTGCGCATACATTGCCCGACCGCTGGTATCAAATGGCGGCGATGCTGAACGGGGCAAGGCCCATTTCGTGGATTGGTGATCAGCTGGGGCTTTCGGCTGCCGAGGTTGTCGGGCTTGCTGAAACCGTCAGCGGTGATCGCGTGCCCATTTTCCTGCCCTATCTGACAGGTGAGCGCAGCCCCCTTGGGGACCCGCATATTCGAGCCTGTTTCTTTGGCCTTGAGGACGCCACCACACGTGCCGAGATCTGCCGTTCGGTGGTCGAGGCAATCGCCTTTTGTTTCGCTGATGCGGCGCAGAGCTTCGGCGACACGATAGACAATTTGCCCGAGCTTGCCGCCATAGGCGGGGGCAGCCAATCCGACCTGCTGCTGGGTCTGATCGCCGCTGTGACCGAAAAGCCCATCGTGCGTTCAGCGGGGGCGGAATCCGGCCCGGCCTATGGTGCCGCCCGGCTGGCAGCCTGTGCTGACGGCGCTCTGACCATTGCCGATCTGGCCGAGCAACCGGCGACCACCGACAGGTTCGAGCCTGCAGAAATGCATGCATTATCTGAACGGCTGGGACGGTTTCGGCGGCTTTACACAGCCGTAAGCGCCGTGGACTGAGCGCCCCTCAGGTCAGGGTTTTGAACATAAAAGTAGTTGGTTCCAGCTGATCATTTTCCGGGTTGCGGCAGTAGTTCGGAATTTCTCCGGCAATTTCAAACCCAAGGCTTTGATAGAGGAGGAGCGACGGGTCCGTGCTGCGCGTGTCCAGCACCAAAAGGGACCGCCCCAGTTCGCGTGCCCGCGCCTCAACCGTCGCCATAAGCGCCCGCCCAATGCCCCGCCGTCGCGCGCGGGGATGAACAAGCAGCTTGGACACGTCGGCGCGATGCGCTTGGTTGGGCATCGCGGCAGGCACCAGCTGTGCGGTGCCGACAATCCGTTCGCCATCACGATAGACGAATATCTCGGCCGCGCCGGTCTGGATGTTTGGCCAGACATGGGACTGCCAATAGCGCAGCGCGTCGCCCGACGGAAATGGCTGAATGAACCCGATACTCGCCCCGTCATGCACGCAGGCGTGCAGTATCTCTGTCAGATCGTTTAGGGCTTGGTTCAGATCATTGGCCGCCAGTCGTAAGATCATATCAGCACCATCAGGTACCGAGCACCTCGGTCGGCTTGGGTTTCGAACCGTGTCGGGCCAGACAGGTGATAGCGCAGGCAATCCCCGCTCGTCAGATGATGCGCGGTTCCATCCACGGTCAGGGTCAGGCCACCGTCCAGCATGATCAGGTGATGCTCCTGCCCGTGTTTTGGCGGCGTGTCATAGGTGATCACAACGCCTGGGGGCAGATGGCCTTCCATGACCTCTCCGCCAAGACCCGCGGCCGGAGGGGAGACGGATCGGCGGGTAAAGCCGGTTTCGGGGTCGCGCCATTCGGGTTGATTTTCGAAGGGAACGCGGGGGGCGAAACTGTCCTCGACCATCATCAATAGACGCGACATCGGCAGCCCATAGGCGGCACATAACCGGCCCAGAGTTTCCGCGGTGGGGCTGACATCCCCCTTTTCCAAGCGCGACAGGGTGGCCCGGCTGACACCGCTGTGTTCCGCCAACTGATCCAGCGACCATCCCCGCGTTTGGCGAAGTTGATTCAGGTGGTTTGCAAGGCGGTCGGATAGGGTATCAGGCATGGCTCGTATATGGGAATCATTTCCGTATATGAGATTATTGACCAGAAAACATAACTTCACAATAGAAAAAGGGCGCAGAAAACTGCACCCTTCTGCTCGATAGAATGAAAGATTACTTCCAGCCGGCCTCGTTAAAGATCTTCTGTGCCTCGGGGATGTTTTTGGCGACCTGGGACAGGTTGATCTCGTCGGCTTTGAACTCACCCAGCGCTGCCACGTTATCCGCAAGGGCGACGCCTTCGACCGCCGGGAATTCGTCATTGCCGTTCGAGAAATAGACCTGCGCCTGATCGCTGGCGAGGTATTCCAGGAACTTGATCGCGTTGTCCTTGTTCGGGGCATTTGCGGCCACGCCGGCACCGGACAGGTTCATGTGCGCGCCTTCGGCTTCTTGCGCCGGGAACTGGACGCCGATCATGTCAATCTCAGCGCTCAGGCCTTTGACGTCTTTACGCATTGCACGGGCAAAGTAGTAGGAGTTCGAAACGGCGATCTCGCATTCACCCGAAACAATGCCGCGCAGCTGGTCAGTGTCGCCGCCTTGCGGTTCGCGCGCCATGTTCGCGACCATGCCTTCGGCCCAGGTCTTGGCGGTTTCCGTGCCGTGGTTTGTGATGATCGAGGCCAGCAGGGTCTGGTTATAGGTGTTGCTGGACGACCGGATGCAGACCAGACCTTTGTATTCGGGCTTGGCCAGATCCAGATAAGACGCGGGCGGGTTGGTCACATCGGCCTTGTCAAAGAAGATGATCCGCGCGCGCTGCGAAAAGCCATACCACTGGTTGTCTTCGTCCTGCAGGTTGGCGGGAATACGTTCTTCCAGAACCGCGCTTTCGACCGGCTGCAGGATACCCGCGTTCTTGGCACGCGCCAGACGCGAGGTATCAACGGTCAGCAAGATATCTGCGGGTGAGTTCGCGCCCTCGGCCTCCATCCGAGCAATCAGCTCGTCCGCTTTGCCTTCGATGCGGTTGATGGTGATACCGGTGGCCTCTTCGAAATCGGAATAGAGGCGTTCGTCAGTGTCGTAGTGGCGCGAAGAATAAAGGTTCAGTTCGCCCTCGGCAGCGGCAGAGGTCGCGATCAGGGCCGTCAGGGCGGCGGCAACGCAGGTAGAGGATTTCAGCATCATGTGTCCCAACATTGAAAATCGGCGCGGGTAATAACCCGACTGAAATGGTCAATTAAACGATTCTCAGGGGGATGCAAGAAATTCCGACAAAATTAGTTGGTCAAATCACTGCCAACATGTCGCTGGCCCCGACCAAGTGGTACTGCACAGCGGGGCCTGAGGGTCGGCAAAGCCGATCCTGGCTACGCCGTCATGGCTGACCTAGTCGTGTTGATTTAAGAACTGAAAGATCGAGAGATGCTGCTTAGCGCTTTCGCTGTCTTTTTTCAGGTTCAGGTGGAGACGGGTCCGGGACAGGTGCGGGGGCCGGCTCAGGGTCTGGGTCATCGGTCAACACCGGTTCTTTTTTCAGCATGACCTGTGTGACAGCTTCCATGTATTTTTGCAGCAAGACCGGAGGATCGGCCGGGGCCAGTTTGATGGTCAGCCTGCTTGCGCCTTCTTGGCTGTAAGCATAGCGCGAGGAATAGCTGGCATTGACCTGCGCTGCGACAGGGCCCCAACCACCTTTGACCGAAGCGCTGCCCGCTTTTTCGGTTTGCTTAGTCATTGAGATCGCCATTTTGACCTCAATTTCGGCTTCTTGCACCGCGTAGAATGCGGGTAGAAAGCCCATGGAAACCAAACTGAATTCTTTGGGGGGGCCATTGGGATTGGACAGGTCCGGAAGCTGGATCTTCTGATCGGCCATATATTTGGCGACATCTGTAGAATGTCGATCCAACTCGGTCTGCGACTCGGCAACGGAAAGCGCAAGCTTTTGAACCATTTCCGCAAACGGGACGTTTAGCAGTTCCTGCCCGATACTCATTTCCAATCTCCTCTGTTAATTCAGTCTTTCTCAATAATTTGCGTGGCGGTCCGCCTCCTGACGGAAAAAGTGACTTTGGATGCGTTCTGGCTGATCGCCTGCTTTCGGGCATTCGTCGCGATTTGGGCTTTGGTGCCGTCCTGACCCAACCCAACAACCGCTTCGACTTTGACGTTGTCGATGGTGAAATCACTGCTGCCATCGGACCCGGCGAGGATCTGTTCACCCAGGGCTTGCGAGAATTCCTGCGCGTTGACGACCTGTGTGTCAGGATCGTCCGCTCCTATTGCCGCGCGGCCCTCGGCCATCGGGTTCATCACCGGGTTACCCGCGCCCATAAACATGCCGCCGCTGCCTTCTTCCAGATCGTCGATCCGTTCTTGCAGGTCGTTGATCGTCTCGAGCAGCGCGACTTCGCGCGCCTCCATTGCCGTCATGCGGTTTTCAAGTGACTGAAGCAGAGTGGTGAATGCCTCGGGCATCTCGGTGACGCGGACATCTATGGGCGCTCTTTTGGGGGCTTTGACTTTCTTAGTTGCCATCATTGCCATCCAAAGATCTGCTCTCATCTACGGGACCGGGCGCGAAACGCATTCGCATCGTGGACGCGCTTTTGGAATCGAGCGTGTCTGTCTGAGTCAGCTTCGGGCCAAAAATAAAGGTGCCAATCCTGCTGCGTTGGCCTTCTTCGGTGGAACTGCTCATCTCCATGACGACCTTCAGTTCCACATCGACATCCTGCATGTGATAAAAGACCGGCGGGATGCCAAGATCGCGCAGTTCCTGGGGGTAGTTCTTCAGCGCTTTCAGCTGATCAATGCTAAGCTGTTCGGCCGCCTGGGCCACACTGCGGCCTATATCGGCTACCATGTCGGTCAGAGTTGTTCCGAATATCTTGTCCAGATCATCGTTGGCCAATCCGACCTCCCGTCATAAAATCACGGAAAGCGTAGCACGAGATCGTCCTATCACAACGTTGAATCTCAGAACCGAACTTTCTGAGCGAATTCCTGCAGTTCCGTCCGCATTACATCTGGTTGAAATGCCGGACAAAAAAAAACCGCACCCGAAGGCGCGGTTCTTTGAATTCAGTATGTGCAGTTCTTAGCCCTGACGAGCTTTGAACCGACGCTGCGTCTTGTTGATCACGTAGACGCGGCCTTTGCGACGCACAACCCGGCAATCACGGTGCCGGTTCTTGAGCGAGCGGAGCGAGTTCTTGACCTTCATGGGTCTGTCTCCAATCTGCGGCGCCTTCATCAAGGACGTGGCCAGCGCCTGGGTTTGCGGGTGCCCCGGAAATCCGAAGCAGTGAGTTCATGGTGGGCGGTACAAGGATCGAACTTGTGACCCCTTCGATGTCAACGAAGTGCTCTACCGCTGAGCTAACCGCCCATGAAACCGTCGCGTGGCCAACCCCATAACGAAATGGGGCGCGGAACCCCGCGCCGGTAGCGGGGTCTATAAAAGGAGTCGCAAAAGGGTTCAAGGGGTTTGGTAGAACTATTTTCCGGTCTATGTTTGGTGCGAACAAGGAGTCGCCATGCAAAACGCTGCTTACCTACTGGATATGCCTGCCAAGCGCACGTCCTGTGTGGTTTTTTCCTCTCCGCATAGCGGTCGAAACTATCCAAATGGGCTGATGAAGCGGTCGGTTCTCAGCCAAGATGTGATTCGTTCTTCCGAGGATGCTTTTGTGGATCAGTTGTTTTCATCAGCGGCGGACCATGGTGCGCCACTGATTTCGGCGATGATGCCACGCGCCTATGTCGATCTGAACCGCAGCGCAGAAGAGCTGGATCCAGCCCTTATTCAGGGCGCGCGCCGCCAAGGCCATAACCCGCGGGTAGCGTCCGGGCTGGGGGTGATTCCGCGTGTGGTCGCCAATGGTCGAGAAATCTATCGCGGTAAGCTGACCATGGATGAGGCGCGTCTGCGAATCGATACCTGTTGGCGTCCCTATCATGCCCGGATCAAATCGTTGTTGGCAGAGTCGCATCAGGAATTCGGGCAGGCGATTCTGATCGACTGTCATTCGATGCCGCACGAAGCCGTGGCCCTTGCGTCAACAGTCAATTCCAGACGTCCCGAGATCGTGCTGGGGGATCGGTTCGGTGCCTCTGCAGCGCCAGAGGTCGTCGAACAGATAGAGGCCGCTTTCGTCTCGGCGGGTCTGAGTGTGGCCCGAAATACGCCGTTTGCCGGTGCCTATGTGACCCAGACCTATGGACGCCCCAGCCGCCACCAGCATGCTGTACAGATCGAGATCGACAGATCCCTGTATATGGATGAAAGCAGGATCGAGCCGAATGACAATTTCGCTGCCTTCAAAGAGACCCTGGGCGAAATCATCATGGATATTGCGCGGATCGGACCTGAGCCGCTGCAGCTCGCAGCCGAATAACCTCAGCGCAGGGCACGTCCTTTGACGATGGCATCCGTCCCAAAACGGCGGCGAATCTCATCCGTGGCGCGTTCGGCCTGCGACCTGCGCGAGGCATCCGGATCCAGCAGATCCCCTGAAATATCCGCCTGATCCTCGGGGCACAGATCCGACAGGCCACACCCCAACAGCCGATAGGGGCCCTGATCACCAACCTGATCGAACAGCGCCCGTGCTGTGCGATAGATCCGATCGGCAATCTGTGTGGCATCGCGAAGAGAAACGCGTCGCGTAATGAGTTTGTGATTGGCTCTTTTCAGTTTGAGCGTCACAACCCGCCCGGCCAGCCCCTTGGCCTTGGCCCGATCCGAGACTTTTTCCGCCATCCGCCAAAGGTGCCCATCCAGAATGTCGGCATTGGCCGTATCCTCAAAAAAGGTCGTTTCGTTGCTGATGGACTTCATCGGTTCATGTGCCGAAACCCGGCGCTTGTCCTGACCGCGGGCCAGATGCCACAGCCGGTAGCCCATGGAGCCAAACCGCGCGGTCAGATCCTCTTGGTCCCAGCGCAGTAGGTCCGAGAACAAGCGTATGCCTGCGCGGTCCAGCGATTCCTGCGCCGCAGGGCCTATGCCCCAGATCAGGCGCACTGGCTTGTCGTTCAGAAACGCGGATGTCTCTTCTTTGCCGATCACCGAAAATCCGCGCGGCTTGTCCAGATCGGATGCGACCTTGGCCAGAAACTTGTTATGTGACAGCCCGATTGACCCGGTCAGCCCCAGCTCGGCCTTCATCCGCTTGACCAATCGTGCAAGCATGACGGCAGGTGGAGCGCCGTGCAGACGTTGCGTGCCGGATAGGTCCATGAACGCTTCGTCCAGGGACAGCGGTTCAACAATCGGCGTCAGCTCGTCCATCATCGACCTGATTTGGCGCGAAGCCTCGGCATAGACCGACATGCGCGGTTTGATCACGACAGCGTCGGGGCATAGTTGCAACGCTTTGAACATCGGCATTGCCGAACGGACGCCGCGAATCCGGGCTACATAACAAGCCGTAGAAACAACACCGCGCTTGCCGCCCCCGATAATGACGGGTTTGTCGGCCAGCTCCGGATTGTCCCGTTTTTCGACAGAGGCGTAGAAGGCATCGCAATCCATATGTGCGATGGACAGGTCAAACAATTCAGGATGCGTTTTGACGCGCGGGCTGCCGCAGACCGGGCAGCGGCGTTCCTTGGTCAGTTCTGTCAGGCAATCTCGGCAGAGGCCGGGCATTTTCTTTTCCCGTCTTCCATGCGGTCCGTAAGGTTCGGTGACTATATCATTCGCATGCCACGGGCAAAACCCGCACAGTGAGGGTAGGAACCAGATCTGCCAAAAGAAGGCCCCCCGCAAAGTGGCGGGGGGAGGTGACGGACCTCAGGAAGAGATGGTCCGCGGGGAGTATCACCTACTTAGATTCTCTCAAAATCGAATTTTTCGATAGAACCCAGTTCACACAGTGGAAACTCGTGTTTTGCATGTGTGTTTTGGGGCACAGGGACGATTTGGCGCGGATCAGGTGAAAAGTGACCTAAGGTCAACTGTTTGCGGGTTGTTCTTGCGAAAATTTAGCCTGATTTAGCCGGATTGCCCTAGTGTGGGGATAAGGAATTTAACTCTGCAAGCACCGCCTCTGCGGCGGCTTTAGGGTCTTGCGCCTGATAGATTGGGCGCCCGACGACGATGTGATCGGCACCATCACCGATGGCATTTGCCGGGGCTGCGACCCGTTTCTGATCTCCCAGAGCGGCACCGGCGGGCCGAACGCCGGGTGTCACGATCAAGCGGTTTTCGGCTTGGGGCAGGGCACGGATCAGCGCGGCCTCTTGCGGGCTGGCGATGACGCCATCGGCACCCGCCTCCAACGCTTTGGCTGCGCGTTCGACAACCAGGTCCCGGACATCGCCCGACTTCAGCAGGCTGGCATCCAGATCATCCCGGTTCAACGAGGTCAGGATGGTCACGGCCAGTATCTTGAGGTCTTTGCCAGACGCACCCTCTTTGGCGGCCCGCACCACGTGCGGGTCACCATGTACGGTCAGGAAATCCAAATCGAACTGTGCCAGACCGCGCACCGCATTTTCCACCGTATTACCGATGTCGAACAGTTTCATGTCCAGAAAGATGCGCTTGCCCTGATCCTGCTTTAACTCGTTCGCCAGGGCTAGCCCGCCCCCTGTCAGCATTCCCAGACCGATCTTGTAGAATGAGACACTGTCCCCCAACCTCTCGGCCAAGGCCAGACCGTCCAGGGCGTTGGGGACATCAAGGGCTACAATCAGGCGGTCATCGGACATTGGGGGCTCCTTTTTGGCAAACGTCTGCGTCCTAACGGTTTCGTGCGCTTCTGTCCATGCGCGCCTTGCGTGATTCAGATCACGGCAGAGGTTTCCAACTGTGCTATTATCGCGTTGTGCAACTGGGACGGAATTCGGAATGAGACAGTTTACGAAACCCACTATCGCAATCTGCGCGGGGCTGATGCTGGCCGGGTGTCAGGACATGGCGCTGGAAAAAGAGGCTGCTGATACAGTCCTGAGGTCTCCGACAAACGACAACCTCCGGCTGATTGGTGGTTATCGTTCGATGGATGATGACTGTCAGGTTACAGGGGAATCCGCCTTTACCGTGGATTTTCTGGATGACGCCGCCGATCTGGTTTCCTGCCCGACAGGCAGCGATGCGGCGCAATCGCTTGTCGATATGTACGGTGCGCGTTCTGTGGCGAAAACTGGGGGGTATACAGTTTATTCTGTGCCGCGTCGGTAGGTTGGATTCTGTTGGCAGACCCCTTGAACCGCGCGAGATATTTCCCAGATTGAATATGAGGCCCAGACCGACGCGCGCTGCCAGGCGGGCGCGTCAAAACCGGGCGCTTAGAGAAGGAGCAAAATATGGACTTGAACAAGTTCACCGAGCGGGCACGAGGTTTCGTGCAGGCAGCGCAAACGATTGCGATGCGCGAGGGGCACCAGAGGTTGACCCCTGAACATATACTCAAAGCCTTGATGGACGATGATCAGGGGCTGGCCAGCAATCTGATCACCCGCGCAGGCGGAGCGCCCAGCCGTGTCGTTAACGCACTGGATGCGTCCATGGCCAAAATTCCCAAGGTCAGTGGCGATGCGGGCCAGGTTTATCTGGATGGTCAGACCGCCAAAGTTCTGGATGAAGCTGAAAAGATCGCCACCAAGGCAGGCGATAGTTTCGTGCCGGTTGAACGTATTCTGATGGCGCTTTGCATGGTGAAATCCAAAGCCAAGGATGCTTTGGAAGATGGCGCGGTGACGGCGCAGAAACTGAACGAAGCCATCAATGACATCCGCAAGGGCCGCACTGCTGACACCGCATCGGCGGAAGAGGGCTATGATGCGCTCAAGAAATACGCGCGTGACCTGACCGAAGCGGCGGCTGAGGGCAAGATCGACCCGATTATCGGGCGGGATGAGGAAATCCGCCGCTCGATGCAGGTTCTGTCGCGCCGCACCAAGAACAACCCCGTTCTAATCGGCGAGCCCGGCGTGGGTAAAACCGCGATTGCCGAAGGTATGGCCCTGCGCATCATCAATGGGGATGTGCCGGAATCGCTAAAGGATAAAAAGCTGCTCGCGCTCGACATGGGTGCGCTGATCGCAGGTGCGAAATACCGTGGTGAGTTCGAAGAACGCCTCAAGGCGGTTTTGACCGAAGTGACCGAAGCCGCCGGTGAAATCATCTTGTTCATTGATGAGATGCACACGCTGGTGGGTGCGGGCAAATCCGACGGCGCGATGGATGCTGCCAACCTGATCAAGCCTGCGCTTGCCCGGGGTGAGCTGCATTGTATCGGTGCCACCACGCTGGATGAGTATCGTAAATACGTGGAAAAAGACGCGGCTTTGGCGCGCCGGTTCCAGCCGGTTGTGGTTCAGGAACCGACTGTCGAGGACACGATCAGCATCCTGCGCGGTATCAAGGAAAAGTACGAGTTGCACCATGGTGTGCGTATCTCGGACTCGGCTTTGGTGTCGGCAGCGACCCTGTCGCATCGCTACATCACTGATCGCTTCCTGCCCGATAAAGCTATCGACCTTGTCGATGAAGCGTCGGCTCGCTTGCGGATGGAAGTGGACAGCAAGCCCGAAGAACTCGATCAGCTGGATCGCCAGATTCTGCAGATGCAGATCGAGGAACAGGCGCTGAAGCTCGAAGATGATGCGGCATCGAAGGATCGTCTGGAAACCTTGCAAAAGGATCTGGCCGATCTGCAGGAGCAATCTGCCGAGATGACTGCCCAGTGGCAAGCCGAACGTGACAAGCTGGCTGGTGCGCGCGATCTGAAGGAACAGCTCGACAAGGCACGGGCCGATCTGGAAATCGCCAAGCGCGAAGGCAACCTCGCCAAGGCGGGTGAGCTGTCCTATGGCGTCATCCCCGAGCTTGAGAAGAAGCTGACCGAAGCCGAAAACGCCGAAAGCAGCCAGATGATGGCCGAAGAAACGGTGCGCCCCGAACAGATAGCAAGCGTTGTCGAACGCTGGACGGGAATCCCGACCTCGAAAATGCTGGAAGGTGAGCGCGAAAAGCTGCTGCGGATGGAAGACGATCTGCATTCACGCGTGATCGGTCAGGATGCAGCGGTGACCGCCGTGTCCAACGCTGTGCGCCGTGCTCGTGCAGGTTTGAACGACGAAGGCCGTCCGTTGGGTTCGTTCCTGTTCCTCGGACCAACCGGCGTGGGGAAAACCGAGCTGACCAAGGCAGTGGCAAACTTCCTGTTCGACGACGACAACGCGATGGTGCGCATCGACATGTCCGAGTTCATGGAGAAACACGCGGTTGCCCGTCTGATCGGCGCCCCTCCGGGCTATGTCGGCTATGACGAAGGCGGTGTGCTGACCGAAGCCGTGCGGCGCAGGCCCTATCAGGTTGTGCTGTTTGACGAGGTCGAAAAGGCGCATCCGGATGTGTTCAACGTGCTGTTGCAGGTACTGGATGATGGTGTGCTGACCGATGGTCAGGGCCGTACCGTGGACTTCAAGCAAACGCTGATCATCCTGACCTCGAACCTCGGCTCTCAGGCGCTCAGCCAGTTGCCCGACGGTGCCGACAGTGCACAAGCGCGGCGGGATGTGATGGATGCGGTCCGGGCGCATTTCCGGCCCGAATTCCTGAACCGTCTGGACGAAACGATCATCTTCGACCGCCTGAAACGGGGTGATATGGATGGCATTGTCGATATCCAAATGGCACGCCTGCAAAAACGCCTGGCCGCGCGGAAGATCGAGCTGGTTCTGGACGACGGGGCTAAGGAATGGCTGGCCAACGAGGGCTATGACCCGGTCTTCGGTGCTCGCCCACTGAAACGCGTGATCCAACGCGCCTTGCAGAACCCGCTGGCCGAGGCGCTGCTGGCGGGTGAGATCAAGGATGGCGAGTCTATTCCGGTCACCGCCGGGGCCGAGGGCCTGATCATAGGCGATCGGCTGGGCACGTCTGAGCGACCACGACCGGATGATGCCGTGGTGCATTGAACCTGAACTGATTGTTGAATGGACCCGCTTGACTGGTGGGTCCATTCTTGAATTTACCCGCGTTTTTTTGCGACTAACCCCCGGCTTGTCCGAGAGGGTGGGCCAGATGGGAAAGAATAGACCGTTTCGCAATCAAAACCTGCTTCATCTAGCAGCTCTAAGATCTCCGCGCGCTGAAACGTTCTATGTCGCCATTGCAACCAGATGATGGCGTTACACCAATGTGGCTTTGATACCACCAAAAACAGGCGACCCCCCGGGCGCAGCAGTCTGTGAATGTCTTGCAAGGCTTGGGACGGATCTGCGCAATGTTCAATCACATGGGCCGCAAGAGCAACGCTCACGGGGTCTAGATTGACTTTACCTAGCACCCCTTGGGCTAGTTCTGGTTCAACCCCCCGCGCCCGCAGAGCCTTTTGGCCTTGCCTGATCATCCCTGCGCTGGGTTCAAGTAAGGTTATCCTGGCCGGTTTTCCGCGGACCGCTACCCAGGCCTCGGCGAAGGACGCAGTGCCAGCCCCAATATCGATCACATGTGTCACGTCGTCAGCGACAGGCAATCCCGAGGTCAGGAATTCTAGGTAGCCATCATAGTACCCAAGCGCGCGCATCTTGTCCCGCCACCGGGGCGCGGCTGTATCGTAACGATGCGTGATTTCGGCAATGGGTTTGGGCATCGGTCCGTGCTTTGAAGGTATGCTGCATCACTAGTGCATCGTGGCTTTAGACCAACGCGAATATCCGTGCCGGACCTCCGGTGCCGCCAGCATGTTTCGGTGCGCCGATGACCAGCGTGGCCCCCGCGGCCGGAACCCGATCCAGGCCCGCAAGGCATTCGATGCCAAACCGACCCGAGGGCAGCCAGGCATAGTGGGTGGCGAAATCAGCAGACATGCCGTGATCCAGCGACAGGGTATCCACCGCAATCGACCGCGCGCCGGTGTCTTCCATTAACATCTGCGCCGCTTCGACGTGAAACCCGGGATAGTGCTGCGCCTCACCGTCGAAATTGCGGAACCCGTCCGTGGCGGTCTTGCCGGACCAACCGGAATGCATCGCTACGCAAGCGCCGTCGGGGATGTCTCCGTTGGCCGCAATCCACGCCTTCAGATCGTCCGGGGTAACGCGGGTGTCGGCGTCTTCGGCCGCGCGGGCGGCGATATTGACGACACAAAGCGGCGCGACCAGATCGGTCACCGGGATCTCATCAACCGACATGCCATCTGCGGAGAAATGCAGGGGCGCATCTATATGCGTGCCGGTATGTTCGTTGATCGACAGATTGAACAGGTTAAAGCCGTGATCCGCGAAGTTGAACGCCTGTTCGGCCGAAATGCCGGGTTCGCCTCCCCAAGTCGGAAAGTCGGGGCTGAGCGTATGGGTCATGTCCTCGACCCCGCCATGACCTGCGGCCAGCGCTGCTGGTGCAATCGCTCCGGTGGTCGCAGCCGCAACGCTCGTGGCGGCAGCAGCTTTTAAGAAACTCCGCCGCGACAGCATTCGATCTTTGACGGCATTCATAACGCAGATGTCACACATTCTTCTTCTCCCACTGGTGGATTTCAATCGTTGGATGGGTCGTCCATCTTTTCCCTTGTTGGTAATACCTGCGGCCCAGCCTGCATTTTTGAGGCCTGCGTTGTAAAGGTGGTGACCACAGGTGGTGCCGCGACAACAGCCTCACCCCCCTGATACGTTACAAACTGGTCGCTCAATCGTGAGGCCTGTTTCCTTGGCTCTGTGCTATCAGCGGACTACCTCACCTCAGAGGATGTATGAAGACGGAGACTTAGATGGCGCATCGCTGGACCAACACATTGACACATGCCGACGTCACCCCCCGGGCGGCGTTTCTGAACCGGCGCCAGATGATGGCCGGGATGGCGGGTGTCGGATTGGCAGGGCTGGCGCAGGGGGCAGCCGCGCAAGAGGCGCTGGAGCCGAATACCTGGGAAGAGATCACCGGTTATAACAATTATTACGAGTTTGGTACTCGGAAAGAAGATCCTGCAAAATACGCCTATACTCTTGTTACTGAGCCGTGGAGCATCAAGATTGACGGTCTGGTGGACAAGCCCGGCGATTACAATTTCAAGGACATCCTGTCCGAAATGACCGTCGAAGAACGGATATACCGGTTTCGCTGTGTCGAGGCATGGTCGATGGTGATCCCTTGGAACGGGTTTGAACTGGCCGACCTGCTGAACATGGCCGGTGTTCAGGAAGGCGCCAAATACGTTGCCTTTGAAACCGCTTATCGTCCAGATGAAATGCCGGGTGTTCAGTATCCGGTTCTGGACTGGCCGTACCGTGAAGGTCTGCGGCTGGACGAAGCAATGCACCCGCTGACCCTGATGGCCAGTGGTATTTATGGCCGGCCGATCCCGAACCAGAACGGCGCACCGTTGCGTCTGGTGGTTCCGTGGAAATACGGGTTCAAATCCATCAAGTCGATCGTGCGCATTACGGTGTCAGATGTTGAGCCGCCGACAAGCTGGAACATGGCCGGTCCGCGCGAATATGGTTTCTATAGTAACGTGAACCCCAACGTGGATCACCCGCGCTGGTCGCAGGCCTCGGAGCGTCAAATCGGCGGTGGGCTGTTTGCCAAGCGCATCCCGACGCTCATGTTCAATGGCTACGAGGACGAGGTCGCCGGGCTTTACGAAGGCATGGATCTGTCCAAGCATTATTGAGAGTATGAGCGCGCTGAACCAGATATTCCGTCGGATCCCTGTTTGGGCCGTCTATTTGCTGGGGGTCCTGCCGGCACCCTGGCTGTTCTATCAAGGGCTGACCGGAGGTTTGGGTGCCGACCCGATTGAGGCTCTTGAGCATAAGTACGGCAAACTGGCATTGCAGTTTTTGATTGTTGTTCTGGCTATATCGCCCCTGCGCAGGTTTGTCGGCGTGAACCTGATCAAGTTCAGGCGGGCGCTGGGCGTTTTGACATTTATATATATCAGTCTGCATCTTTTGGTTTGGCTGGTATTGGATGTGCAGGCCCCCGGGCAGATCTGGGCGGACATCCTGAAGCGCCCCTATATAACTGTGGGTATGGCGGCATTTGTTCTGACGCTGCCACTGGCCGTGACGTCGAACAACTTTTCAGTACGGCAGCTTGGCCCGGGCTGGCGCGCGCTTCAGCGTTTGGTCTATCCGGCAGCAGTTCTGGGGGGCGTGCATTATGTAATGCAGGCCAAAGGATTTCAGATCGAACCCTTGATCTATTTGTCCGTGATTTTGGCTTTGCTTGCTTTGCGCCTACCGATCTCGACCCTGATGAGCCGATTCCGAGGTGCGATTCCGCCCGACTCGGCCTGAGTCTGCCAGCAAGCCTGTGCGAAACACAATTTTCCGTACGCATCTTGGCGGTTGGTCGCCGTATTTGGGCGCGGTTCTATTTGTAAGCATTTGTTTTATTTCAGTAAATAATTGTTTTGAAGATTTTCGAGAGTTTCGGGAATTTTCTGCTTGCGGTGTATGTTTGTAATGCTTAGAACCCCCTTCACCGGCGCTGCTGAGGCGCTTGTGACACACTG